>DAITMD010000064.1:0-9757 GCA_036835345.1 Sandarakinorhabdus sp.
GTTCAGCGCCCTGCCGCTGCTCGCCGATGCCAATGGCGTGTTTCAGCCCTTTGGTTCCGGCAACATCCCCGGCGGTGCCATTGCCCTGAACGCCGCGCAACTGGCGCAGATCAATGGCGTGCCCGATCTGAACAATGCGTCGGGCGCCTGCAACACCGGCAATGCCGGCGTGCGCTTCACCCAGCCGGGCGGCCGGCCCGAACCCTTCTGCCGTCTGCGCGATCAGTTCAACTATGCCGCGCCGAATTTCCTGCTGCGCCCACTGGAACGCTATCAGGCGGCGATCACCGCCAATTACGAACTGACCAACGGTATCGAAGCCTATGGCCAATTCTTCTACACGAATAAAATCAATGCGTTCCAGCAGGCGCCCGAAGCCGTCAATCCCTCCTCCTCCGGTCAGCCGGCGGGCACGGTGCTGATCCCCAATGCCCTCACCAACCCGGTGCTCACGCAGGCGCAGCGGGATTTCTTCGCCGCCAACACCGCCTTCTTCGATCCGGATGGTGATGGCACCTATACGGTGCGCGGTTACGGCCGGCGCTTTGAGGAGTTCGGCCCGCGCACCGTGCGCTTCACCACCAGCAGCTTCAACGCCACTGGTGGCCTGCGCGGCAATTTCGATCTGGGCGGCAACCGCTGGCGTTGGGATACATTCTTCCAATATCAACAGGTTGATGAAGATGCCGAGCGTCAGAACCTGCTGTCGCGTTCGCGCACCACGGCCGGCCTTGATGTGGTGGTCAACGCCAATGGCACCGTGACCTGCCGCAACCAGATCATCCCCGGCTGTATCCCCGTCAACATCTTCGGCCTCGACACACTTACCCCGGCGATGGCCGATTTCCTGAGCGTTGACACCAACACTGCCAGCACCTTCAAGCGCACGGTCGCCGGCGGCAGCGTGGCTGGCGATCTGTTCAAGCTGCCCGCCGGCATGGTCTCCACCGCCTTCGGGGTGGAATATCGCAAAGACAGCTTCACCATTCGCCCCGACGAAGTGGCCCTGTCCAACGATCTGGCCGCCGTGCAGGTGCCGCCGATCCGCAACGCCGGTTCGTTCAACCTGTTCGAAGTGTTCGCCGAAGCGCGCGTGCCGATCCTGGCGGACGTGCCCTTCTTCAAGACGCTGGCCGTGGAAGGCGCTGTTCGCTACGCCGATTACAACACGGTGGGCAGCGTGCTGACGTGGCGCGGCGCGCTGGATTGGGAAGTGAACGAGTGGCTGCGCCTGCGCGGCAACTACAGCCGCGCCATCCGCGCGCCCAACCTTTCGGAACTGTTCGCGCCGACCTCTCAGGGCTTCATTGGCGGCCGCGATCCCTGCCTTGCCGTCAACAATCCCAGCGCCGCCCAGAAACAGTTGTGCGTGGCGCAGGGCGTGCCGCAGGCCTTTATCGATACGCTCACCGTGGGTGCCAGCCAGGGCTTTGGCACCGAAAGCGGCGGCAACCGCAATCTGCAGGAAGAACGCGCCAACACGCTGACGCTGGGGGCGGTGATCCGGCCGATCCGGAATCTGTCGTTCACCGTGGATTATTACGACATCCAGGTGAAGGATGCGATCGCGCAGGTTGGCGCGCAGGTGCTGATCGATACCTGCTTTGCCTCGCTGGAGGGCGGCTCGACGCCTTGCCAGTCGATCGTGCGCGACACATTCTCGGGCAATATCAACTTCGTGCGGGCACCGCTGCTCAACGTGGCGGAACGCCGGGTGCGCGGGCTTGATGTTGGCGCCAACTATGGTTTTGCCCTGCCCGGCATGTTGAGCATCGGCGATGACAGCCGGCTTGATCTGTCGGCCAACCTGTCGTGGCAGTTCAGGAACGCCACCATCCCGATCGCCGGCCTGCCGACCATCGATTGCGCCGGATTCTACGGCGGTGCCTGCTCCTCTGACTCGACGCGCATCTCGCCCGGTTTCCGCGCCTTCTTCGGCATGGATTACAAGAGCGGGCCGGTGTCGGTGCGCAACCAGGTCCGCTCCATCGGCCGGCTGGAGCTGCTGCCGGGCGCGCCGCCTTCGCAATCGGGCACGCTGGGCACCGAGACCTATTGGGACATTTCGGGCCGGGTGGAGATCACCAAGTTCCTGGCGGTGTTCGGCGGGGTCAACAACCTGCTGGACAATCAACCGCCGGTGATGGGCTTTGCTGCCGGCGGGGATAGCAACACCAATCCGCAGTTGTATGATGTGATTGGTCGGCAGTATTTCATCGGTATCGGCGCCAAATTCTGAATTGGGGAGAACGGGCGATGAAAGCGCAACTTCTGCTGGCCGCCGCGCTGGCCAGCCTGGCGCTGCCGCTGGCCGCCGCACCGGCAGCCGCACAGACGGCAGCCGCTGCCGAAGCCGGGCCGCCGCGCGGTCGCGGCAGCTATCAGGATCTGCTCACCGTGTGGGGCGAATTCCTGGCCTGGCGCAGCAGCATGGCCACGCGCGCGCCCGATTGGTCGGCGGCGGCCATCGCGGCCGAGCGCAGCAGCATGAACGGCTTCCTGGCCCGCGTGGACGACATGAATGTTGCCGGCATGGACCGCGGCCAGCGCGCCGAGTGGCTGGCGGCACGGGCCAAGATGCAGGAGCATATGTTCCTGCTGGAGGTGGCGCGGCCGTGGGAACGCGATCCGGGCTATTATGTCGATCGCCTGCTCAGCATCGGATTTGCCGATCTGCCGGCCAAGGGTGAGGCGCTGACGGCTCTGAAGGCGCGGCTGGCCGATGTGCCGCGGCTTACAGCGGTCGCGAAAACCAACCTGAAGAACGTGCCCGGCGATTTTGCCGATCTGGCGCTGCACAATCTGCAGGCCGCCGACGGCGTGGGCCACGGCCACCCCTATCGCCCGGTGCCGCCGCCCGGCGTGCTGGGCTGGCTGGACGATCTGGCGGCCAGGGCCAGGACGCAGCAGCCGGAACTGCTGCCCGATATCCGCAAGGCGCGGGCGGCGACGGTTGATTTCCAATCGTGGCTGAAGGCGGGCCGGCCGGCGATGACGACCAAGGCCGGGGTCGGCAAGGCGCGGTTCGACTGGTATCTGAAAAACGTCAAGCTGCTGCCTTACAACAGCGACCAGTTGATGGTGCTGGGCCAGCGCGAGACGCAGCGCCTGTGGTCGATCCACGCGCTGGAAGAGCATCGCAACCGCAAGCTGCCGGTGCTGGAATTGCCCAAGACGCCTGAGGAATATCAGGCCCGCAAGGATCGCAGCATGAAGGCGATCCGCGACTGGATCGCCGCCGAGGAGATCATCACCGTTCCCGAGGATATCGGCGATCTTTACATCAATGTGCCGTGGATCGTGCGCCCGGACGGCCCGAACTTCTGGGAAATGGTTCAGTACCGCGATCCTACGCCGGATCTGCTGCACGCCACCCTGCCCGGCCATGCCTTTGACGGCCAGATGGCACGGCGTGACACGCGGCCGATCCGCGGCCGTATCGGCGATGGCGTGCGCGCCGAGGGCTGGGGCGTCTATCTGGAAGAAGCCGCGCAAAAGCTGGGCTTCATGGCAGACCGGCCGCGCCTGCGCGAACTGATCGACATCTTCGGCATTTTCCGCGCGGTGCGTGTGGCTGGCGATATCCAGTTGCAGCTCAATCAGAAGAGCGTGCCCGAAGTGGTGGCCGACTGGCAGAAATGGACGCCATGGCTGGACGGCAATGTGGCGCGGGTGGATGCCGAAATCTATCTGCGCCGGCCGCCCGGCTATGGCCTGGGCTACACGGTCGGCATGATCGAGATGCAGAAACTGCTCGCTGATCGCCGGCACCAGCTGGGTGACAAGTTCGTGCTCAAGAGCTTCCACGACGAAGTGATGGCCGCCGGACGCATGCCGCTGTCGGTGGTGCGCTATGACATCACCGGTCTGGACGACGAAGTGCGGACGTTCTGGAAGCGCGACCCGCTGCCGCCGGAATGAGGGCTACAGCCCGCGCGTGATCGTGCGGGACGCCTGCATCAGTTCGGGCAGAATGGCGGCGCGCATTTCGTCCAGCGACATGCGGCTGGACGGGCAGCACACGTTCAGCGCCGCCAGCACCCGCCCCTGCCCGTTCCTGATCGGCACCGAAATCGATCCCAGCCCGATCTCCAGCTCCTGATCGACAATGCTGTAACCATCCACCCGCACCCGCTCGATCTCGGCGCGCAGCTTGACCTTTGAAGTGACGGTGTAGGGCGTGAACCCCTGCAGCTTCACCCGGTCAAGATAGCGCAGCAGCACCTCCGGCGGCTCGGCGGCCAGCAGCACGCGGCCGGTGGACACGGCATGGGCCGGGGCGCGGCCACCCACGGCAATCGACACGTGCACCAGCCGATCCGATGTGGCGCGGGCAATGTAGGTCACATCCTCGCCGGTCAGCACCGCGCAGAACACCGATTCCTGCAGGGATTTGGCCAGATCGTTCATCACCGGCTGGGTGACTTCCAATATCCCCATCGACGACAGCGCGGCATAGCCCAGCTCCAGCACCTTGGGCTTCAGGCTGAAAATCTTGTCGTCCTTTTCAGCATAGCCTTCGCGCACCAGCGTCAGCAGGAAGCGCCGCACGGTGGCCCGCGTCATGCCGGTGGCGCCCGCAATTTCCGAAAGCGTCATGCGCGGGCGCGTGGTGGTAAAGGCCGAAATCACTTCAAGGCCGCGCGCCAGCGAATTCACATAATCGCGGTCGCTGATCTCGTCGGCATCCAACAACGCCATTGTCTTACCCTGCCCCAAATATTCAGGACCCTAGCGGCGAAACCCCGGCAATGCACATATATTTCGTCTCGAGAAACTCCGCGATGCCTTCACGGCCGCCCTCGCGCCCGATGCCGCTTTCCTTCCAGCCGCCGAACGGCGCGCCTTCGTAACTGAAGGCACCGGTGTTCACGCCCACAATGCCGAACTCCAGCGCTTCGCCCACCCGCCAGATGCGGGCGTGATCGGCGGTGAAGAAATAGGCCGCCAACCCATATTCGGTGTCGTTGGCCAGCCGGACCGCCTCGGACTCGCCCTTGAAGCGGAACACCGGCGCCACCGGGCCAAAGGTTTCCTCGCGGGCGATCGCCATGTCCTGAGTGCAGCCGGCCAACACCGTTGGCTGGAAGAACCGCCCGCCCAGTGCGTGACGGCCCCCGCCGGTCACTACCCGCGCCCCGCCGGCCAGCGCATCGGCGATATGCGCCTCGCACTTGGCCACGGCCGCCATGTCGATCAGCGGCCCCTGGGCCACGCCAGCTTCCATCCCGTCGCCCTGCTTCATCGCGGCGACCGCCTTGCCCAGCGCCGCCACGAAGCGATCGTGAATGCCATCCTCCACATAGATGCGGTTGGCACACACGCAGGTCTGGCCCATGTTGCGGAACTTGGTGGCAATGGTGCCGGCCACCGCCGCGTCCAGATCGGCATCGTCGAACACCAGCACCGGCGCATTACCGCCCAGTTCCAGGCTGAGCTTCTTGATGGTGCCGCTGGCCTTGGCCATCAGCACCCGGCCCACTTCGGTCGATCCGGTGAAGGTGAGCTTTTTCACCCGCGGGTCGGTGGCCAGCGTGTCGCCCACCGCGCGGGCACTGCCCGGCACCACGTTGAACACGCCCGGCGGCACCCCGGCCTGATCGGCCAGCGCTGCCAGCGCCAGCGCCGACAGCGGCGTGGCCGATGCGGGTTTGAGCACCATCGTGCAGCCCGCCGCCAGCGCCGGTGCCGCCTTGCGCGGGATCATCGCCATGGGAAAATTCCACGGCGTGATCGCCGCACACACGCCGATCGGCTGGCGCAAGGCCAGCAACCGACGATCAGGCGCATAGCTGGGAATGACATCGCCATAGATGCGCTTGGCTTCATCGGCGAACCAGTCAAAAAACGCCGCACCATAAAGAATCTCGCCCTTCGCTTCGGCCAGCGGCTTGCCCTGTTCCAGCGTAAGAATGCGGGCCAGTTCGTCGGCATTGGCCACCACCAGATCATGCCAGCGCCGCAGCACCGCAGCGCGCTCCCGGGCCGGGCGGGCGGCCCAGGCCGGCAGGGCCGCCTCAGCAGCGGCAATCGCAGCTTCGGCCTCAGCAGCGCCGCCGCTGGCCACCTCGGCAATCACGGCGCCGGTGGCGGGATTGTCCACGGCAAAGCGCTGATCCAGCGCCACCCAGGCACCGTTGATATACAGATCCGTGCGCCACAGCGGCGATGACACGGGCACGGCGAAATGATCGGGTTGCACGGCAACTTGCTCCTTGGCTTTCCATCACCCTAGCGCACAAGTGGGCGGCAGGTGAACAAATCTTGCCAAGTGCCTGCCGATGGGCGACACCATTACCATGAGCATCCGCAACGCCCCCGATGATATTGCCGAGCTGGATCGGCGCTATGTCTTCCATCCGTTCACGGCGCTGGCCGATCATCAGCGCGATGGCCCGGCGTTCGTGGTCACCCACGGCGAAGGCTCGCGCCTCACCGATACGGCCGGGCGCGAATATATCGATATCATGGGCGGCCTGTGGTGCGTGAACGTGGGCTATGGCCGGCGTGAAATTGCCCAGGCGATGGCGGAGCAGGCCGAAAAGCTGTGTTACTGCCACGCCTTCACCGGCATGACATCGGACACGCCGGCCATGCTGTCGCAGCGGCTGATCGAGCTGGCGCCGCCCGGCATGAGCAAGGTGTTTTATGGCAACAGCGGATCGGATGCCAACGACACGCAGGTGAAGATCGCCTGGTATTATCACAATGCGCTGGGCCGCACCGGCCGGCGCAAGATCATCGCCCGGCAACGCGGCTATCACGGCGTGACGGTGATGACGGCAGGCATGACCGGCCTGCCCGGCCTGCACGCCGGCTTCGATCTGCCGCTGCCGATGATCCGCCACACCACCGCGCCGCGCCGCATCTGGGAGGGCCACGGCCTGACCGAGGCGGAGTTCACCGCCCGGCTGGTGGCCGATCTGGAGGCACTGATTGCGGCCGAAGGCCCGGACACCATTGCTGCGATGATCATGGAGCCGCTGATGGGCGCTGGCGGCGTGCATGCCCCGCCCGCCGGCTATTATGAAGCGGTGCAGGCGGTGCTGCGCCGCCACGATATCTTGCTGATCGCCGACGAAGTGATCTGCGGCTTCGGCCGGTTGGGGGAGATGTTCGGCTGCACGGTGTTCGGCATCCAGCCGGATCTGATCACCGTCGCCAAGGGCCTGACATCAGCCTATTTTCCGCTCTCGGCCTGCATCGTGTCGCAGCGGGTGTGGGACGCGGTGGTGGCCGGCGGCGACAAATTCGGCGCCTTTGGCCATGGTTATACCTATTCCAGCCACCCGGTGGGCGCGGCGGCGGCGCTGGCCAATCTGGACATCATCGAACGCGAAGGGCTGGTGGCGCGGGCCGCACAGGTGGGCGCGCACTTGCAATCGTCGCTGCGGGCAGCCTTTGCCGGGCATCCGATGGTGGGTGACGTGCGCGGCCAGGCGCTGATCGGCGCGGTGGAATTTGTCGACCGGATGACGGACGACGGCCCTGTTGCCTTCGATCCGGCGCTGAAAGTGGCGCCGCGCGTCGTCAAGGCGGCGCTGAAGCGCGGTGTCATCGGCCGGGCGTTGCCTTCGGCGGACGCAGTGGCCTTCTCGCCGCCGTTTGTGGTGACCACGGCGGAAATCGATCTGGCGGTGGCGGCGTTCCGCGACGCGGCAGACGAAGTGGCGGCCGAACTGGGCCGCTAACCTTTCTTGCGCTGCCACGCTGCCCAGGTTGTCGCCTGGTTGGCATGATCGTCGAGATTGGTTGAATCCAGCTTCCCAACCACCTGATTATACGGCGCATTTCGCACCAGCTCAGGGTCACGATAGGCTTCGTCGATGACGTGGGCGAGGGCATCGATCCACTCGTCCACCGCTTCCCTCGACCACATTTCGCCGGCCTCTGGCGTGAACGGCTGCGGCACGATCCAGGGTTCGTGGCTCAGCCAGAAAGCGTCGATGCCGAAATCGGCCATGCGGTTCTGCACATCGACGGCACTGACGCCGGTTTCATCGAACAATGTGCCCAGGCTGTAGCGGGTCATTTCCAGCCGCGGCAGCCTCTGTTCGGGATGGGATCGGCTGACGCCGCGCAGGGCCAGCAGGCGCTTTTCCATATAATTGTTCATCAGCACCGACATGTCGCTGGCGGCGGCCAGACCTTCGGCACCCATCGCCCGCGTCCACGCAAAGGCCTTGAACACCTGGTGCAGATTGCCCAGATATTCCCGGACTTTGGCGGCCTGATGCGGCGGCGTTTCCAGCCTGTATTGACCGCCGTCCTCCACCACCAGCGGCCCCGGCATGAACGGCGCCAGTTCGGCCGAGCAGCCATAGGCGCCCACCGCCGGCCCGCCGCCGCCCTTTGACACACCGAACGTCTTGTGCAGCATGAACATGCAGGCATCAAAGCCCAGATCGCGGGCGCGAATTTTCGTCATGACACCGTTGAAATTGGCGCTGTCGTAAAAGGCCAGGCCGCCGGCTGCCTTCACCAGCCTGACCCATTCCGTGATTTCAGGATTATACACACCCATGTCGTCGGGATTGTTGATCATCAGCGCCGCCGTGTCGGGGCCAATGGCCGATTTCAGCGCGTCCAGCGCGGGATAGCCCTGATCGCCGAGCGGCAGGGTGATGATCTCGAACCCGGCGGTGGCGGCGGTGGCCGGATTGCAGGGGTGGCTCTGGATGCTGGTGATGATCTTGGTGCGCTGCCCTGCCTCACCCCGGCTGGCATGCCAGGCCCTTGTAATCACGGCCTGAGTCCAGGCCGCATCAGCGCCGCCGGCGGCCTGAAAACTGAAGCGGTCCATGCCCGACAGCGCTCGCAGCATCTGGTCAAGGCCATGCACGGCTGCCAGCAAGCCCTGCATGGTTTCCGGCGGCTGCGCCGGGTGGATGCCGGCAAGCCGCCGCGCCGCCTGTTCGCCAGCGCGCGGGTTGTATTTCATGGTGCAGGTGCCGAACAGGCTGATGCCGATCATGCCGAGCACCTGCTGGCTGAGGCGCAGATAATGGGTGAGCACTTCCGGCTCAGACAGTTCCGGCAGATCGGGGGCAACCCGGCGGATGAGAGCATCCGGCACCAAGCCCTTGATTTCAGACAAGGGATATAACTGCCCGCGCCGGCCCGGCGCGCCCATCTGGTGGATCAGCGGCTCGTCCCAGCGGGCGGCGTGATAGCGCCTCATGCCAATATCTCCCGCAAAGCGTCGGCCAGCCGGGCGATGTCGGCGGGCTCATGGCACTCGGTCACGGCAAACAGCGCGCGCCGATCGTCCAGCGCGATGCCGCCGAAAATGCCATGGCGCTCCAGCAGGGCGGCGTTGACCTCTGCCACCGATTTGCCCGTGAACGACAGCATCACCTCGCGGAAAATACCCCTTTGTTCAACCACTTGCACACCAGGCACAGCAGCCAGCGCTTGTGCGGCCTGCGCGGTGCGGGCCAGGATCAGTTCGCCCAACTCGCGAAAGCCGGCCGGGCCGAGCAGCGCCATGTAGGCAGCGCCAGCCACCGCCCACAGATAGGTGGAATTGCCCGTCCAGTCGCGCCCGGCCTCGCGGCTGCCATAGCTGCTCTGGTGGAACAGCATCAGGCCGAACGCCGTCTCGCCATCAACAGTCGTCGCCAAGCTATTGAGAAGCGTGGGATATTGCTGAGCGTAGCGCGGCGTGTCGCGGCTGGCGATGAAGCCGCCCAGCCCGCCGCCGGCCAGCATATGGACGCCCAGCGTCTGGATGGTGCCCACCGCGATATCGGCGTCA
>DAITMD010000065.1:0-9697 GCA_036835345.1 Sandarakinorhabdus sp.
GTGGCGGGCGCGCGCGCCAGCAACGATGCCGCCATCGCCGTCAATCGCACGTTGCTCGCGCGCCAGCCGGATCACCCCGAACGGCTGCGAAAACTCAGCGCCTCGCTCTGGTATGCCGGCGTGGTTCACCGCACCAATGGGCGCACGCGCGAAGCCAGACAGGCGATCGACGAGGCGCTGGGCCTGACACGCAGCCTGACGGCGCGCGATCCGCGCGATGCCGGTGCCCTGCAGATGTTCACCACGGTGGCAGAAATCGATGCGCAACTGCGGGCCGATGCCGGGGATGATACCGGCAACGCGGCGATCTTTGCCGAACTGCGCGGCAGCCATGACCGCATGATTGCACTGGGCGGCGCCGCCCCCGGTCCGCGCCGGTCACTGGCCACGGTGCTGCACACACAGGGCACAAATCGCCAGGCATTGGGCGATATGCACGGCGCCTGCCGCAACTGGCAGGAAGCCGCCGCAATCTTTGCGGCGCTGGCCGCGCGCGGTGAGCTCTCGCTGTTCGATCGCAACAATTCGCTGGCGGTGATCAACGGGCAATTGGCTGCCCAATGCGGTGCCTATCCAGCGGCCTGACCGGTGGTCACGTGCGGGGTCATTTGCCCAGCCGCGTGACATGGCCCATCTTGCGGCCCGGCCGGGCCTCGCCCTTGCCATAAAGATGCACATGCGCCGTCGGGTCGGCCATCAGGCGCGGCCAATCGGCCACCTCGTCGCCGATCAGATTGGTCATCTCCACCCGGCGCGCCATCAGCCCGGTGGGCCGCAGCGGCAGGCCGGCGACCGCCCTGATATGGTTTTCAAACTGGCTGGTGCTGCTGCCTTCGATGGTCCAGTGGCCGCTGTTGTGCACGCGCGGCGCAATCTCGTTGAAGCGCGGGCCGTCGCGGCAGGCGAAAAACTCGGCAGTCAGCACGCCGACATGGTTCAGCTGTTCGGCAATCCCGCGCGCCAGCTTCACCGCCTCTGCCGTCTGGCCGCGCACCAGCGCCGGGGCCGGCAGGCTGGAGGTGGCGAGGATGCCGCCCTTGTGCAGATTGACCGGCACCGGCCAATCCACCATGGCGCCGTCCTGCCCCCGGCACAGGATCACACTGAATTCATGGGCGAAATCCACCTGCCCTTCCAATATCGCCGGCTGCTGCCCGATGGCCGCCCACGCCGCTGCCGCATCGGCCGGGGTGTCGATGCGGGCCTGACCCTTGCCGTCATAACCAAAGCGCCGCGTCTTCAGGATCGCCGGCAGGCCGGTCTGGCCGATGGCGGCATTCAGATCGTCCAGACTGTCCACCTGCGCCCACAGCGCGGTGCGTCCGCCCAGCCAATCGACAAACTGCTTTTCGGCCATGCGGTCCTGCGCCACCTCAAGGCTTTGGGCGCCCGGATGCACGGGCACCGCGCCGGCCAGATGGCGCACGGCGGCGCGGTCGACATTCTCCCACTCCAGCGTCACCACATCCACGGCGGCGGCAAAGCGGCTGAGTGCCGCCTCATCCGCATAGGCCGCCTGCGTGTGCGCCGCGCTAACATCGGCGGCCGGCGGATCGGTTTCAGGCGCAAAGATGTGGCAGCGATAGCCCAGTTCGGCCGCCGCCAGCGCCAGCATGCGGCCCAGCTGCCCGCCGCCAAGGATGCCGATGGTCGAACCCGGCGGCAGCATCAGGGCAGGTTGCCGGATGGCAGATCGACTGGCGCATCGGCCACCGCTGCGGTCTGCGCCTGCCGCCAATCCGCCAGCCGGCTGCCCAGCGCTGCATCGTTCAGCGCCAGGATGGCCGCGGCCTGCAGGGCGGCGTTCACCGCGCCGGCCCGGCCGATGGCAAAGGTGCCCACCGGCACGCCGGCCGGCATCTGCACGATCGACAGCAGCGAGTCCAACCCATTCAATTGTTTCGATTCCACCGGCACGCCCAGCACCGGCAGGCTGGTCATCGCCGCGGCCATGCCGGGCAGATGCGCCGCGCCGCCCGCCCCGGCGATGATGATCTTCAGCCCGCGCCCGGCCGCGCCCCGGGCATAATCATACAGCCGGTCCGGCGTGCGGTGGGCCGAAACGATGCGGGTTTCATGGGCCACACCCAGCAGCGTCAAGGTTTCGGCGGCGTGGCGCATCGTCTGCCAATCGGACTGGCTGCCCATGATGATGCCGACTTGCGGGACCGTGCCTGATGCCATCGCTGCCTCGCTGCTGCCCGGACATGGGCCGAAGAGCGGGATGCTTTGCCTTCGCCGCCGGAGCGGCGCAAGGAAAAATCGGCAGTGGCCGGCGGCTCAGCGCCTGGCGGCGAGCAGCGCGTCCACCGCCGTCTTGATCACTTTGCTGGCCATTTCATGATCCAGATGCTGAAGATCGCGCAGCCGGCCATAGGTCTCCAGGCTCAGCCACAGATCAAGCTGTTCGAACCACAGCCTGTCGGCCCGCAGGTCCGCCGGCACCACCCCTTCCAACCGGCCGCGCAGCATCCGGTTGAGGGCATCCAGACCATGGCGCATCATCGCCGATTGCTGGCGATAGGCCTCGGCAAAGCGGCGATAGGGCAAGGCGCCTTCGAACATGAACATCCGGCGGTCAAACGCTTCCTGCAACTGCCCCTGCCAGTCCGGCGCATCATAGGGCCTGACCAGATGGGTGAAGCGCAGGCCGATGCGATCGATGACCATTTCATACAGGCCATCAAGATCGCCGAAATGGCGGAACACCGAACGCAGGCCAACCCCGGCGCGGGCGGCAATCGCTTCGGCGCCGGGGATGCCTTCGCCTTCATCGATCAGGGCGATCACGGCATCCATGATGCGGTCACGGCTGGCCTGCGACCGCCGCCGCCGACCGTCGTTCTCCACGTTGATTCCCGGATTGCCAGTCTGTGCGTCCATGAAGCTGCCTGCCATACCACGGCACGTTCCAAATCTCCCGACATATATAGGGATTAACCGCAGCTTATGCCAACCCCGCCGCCGCTTCAGCCTCTGGCGATATGATCCAGGATGATGCGCACCAACCTGTCCGGCGCATCCTCCTGCAGAAAATGCCCGCCGCCGTTCACGATGCTGTGCGGCTGGCCATGGGCTCCCGGCAGCCGCGCCATGAACAGCTTCTCGCCGCCGCTGGTCACGGCATCCTTGTCGGAAAAACAGGTCACCACTGGCTTGTCGAACCGCTCCAGCACCGCCCAGGCCGCCTTGTTTTCGGCGACGCTGGCGTGATCGGGCGTGATCGGCACCAGCGTGGGGAACTGCCGCGCGCCTTCCTTGAAGCGTTCGTCCGGAAACGGCGCGTCGTAAGCCGCGATTTCATCCGGGTTCAGCTCCCGCGTGGTGCCGCCATTGACGATGAACCCCACCGGAAACGTCTCCACCTTCTGGGAAAAATCCAGCCACGCCCGGAACCCTTCAGACCAGCCGGTGCCCACCGGCAATCCGGTGTTGGCGATCACCAGCCGAGCGAAGCGCTGCGGAAAGGCCGCCACCAGCCGCAGGCCAATCAGCCCGCCCCAATCCTGGCAGAACAGGGTGATGCCGGTCAGGTCCAGCCCGGTCAGCCAGTCGCTCATCCATTCGACATGGCGTTCATAGGTGTAATCGCTGCGGTCTGCCGGCTTGTCGGACTTGCCGAACCCGACCAGATCAGGCGCCACCACCCGGTGACCGGCCGCCACCAGCGGCGGCACGAACTTGCGGTACAGATAACTCCACGTCGGCTCCCCGTGCATCAGCAGGATCGGCGCCGCATCACGCGGGCCTTCATCCACATGGTGCAGCCGCAGCATGGTGCCGGTGGCGCGGTCGCGCACATCGGTATAGTGCGGCGCAAAAGGATAATCCCTCAGGCCGGCAAAGGCCTCATCCGGCGTGCGCAGCAGTTGCATCCGGCAATTCCTTTCCGTTGGCTTCCCGGCCCAGCGCGCGGGCGCCCAGCCAGAACAGGATGGCCGGCAACACGCCCGCCCAGGCCGCGAAATACAGCACGATGCGCACCGAACCGGTGCCATATTCCGGCTTCAGCATATCCGACAGCGCGCCGAACAACAGCGGCCCCAGCCCCAGCCCGATAAGATTTTGGGCAAACACCATCCATGCCGCCGCCATCGCCCGCGTATCGGGCCGGGCCAGCACCTGCGCCGCGCCATAAGCCGGGCCATAATAGGCCGAATTCGCCACAGTGGGCAGCACCAGCAGCACGATCGCCCATCGCCAATCGTCCGCGCGGTAGCCCAGGAACAGCATCGGCGCGGCCAGCAGCATGGCGATGGCCGGCAGGGTCAGCATGTGGCGCTTGTCGTGCTTCCCCCAACGGTCCGCCGCCCAGCCGCCCAGCCAGGTGCCAACAATCCCGGCAATGCCCAGCGTCACGCCCACGAACAACGCCGTCTGCCCGACCGAAAGCCCATGGGTGCGCTGAAAGAAGCTGAGCACCCAAACGCCCTTGCCATAGGACAGAAAGGCCACCAGCGAAGCCGCTGTCAGCACCAGCAAATAGGCCGGCGATCCTGCCAGCGCCTTCAGCCCGGCCCACATCGACAGGCGCGGCGGTGCGTCCGCCGCCGCGGCCCGGCCCAGGCGCGGGTCTTTCAGGTTGAACCACACGAACAGCGCCAGCAGCAGGCCGGGCAGGCCCACGACAAAAAAGGCGGCGCGCCAACCGAAGGCTTCCGCGATGCCGCCGCCGATCAGCGTGCCCAGAAGGCCGCCGATGGGGATGCCCAGCCCGAAGAAGGCGATGCCGCCGGCGCGCTTTTCCGGCGGCAGACTATCGGCGATCAGGGCGTGGGCGGTGGGCGTGCAGCCAGCCTCCCCCACGCCAACGCCAATCCGCGCCAGCAGCAATTGCCAGAAATTCTGCGCCAGGCCGCAAACGGCCGTCATCGCCGACCATACCGCCACGAACACTGCGATCATACGGCTGCGGTTGCTGGTGCCATTGTCGGCCAGGCGCGCGATCGGAATGCCCAGCGTGGCGTAAAACACGGCAAACGCAAAGCCCGACAACATGCCCAGCTGCAGATCCGACAGGTCCAGATCAGCGCGAATTGGCTCGATCAGGATGGCCACGATCTGGCGATCGATGAAATTGAACACATAGACGACCATCAGCGTCCACAGCAGCAGCCGCGGGTGCGTTGCAATCGGCGCCGGTGGTGCCCCTGCCATAGCGTCCTCCCCAGATGTCGGCTGCGCCGATCCTGCCGGGCAGACTGCCTGCGACAGGCGGCAGTGGCAAGGCGCTTGCTGCGCCGGTGCGCGGCTGGCAGGGAGCAGCCATGATGACAGATGCCCAGCTTGCCCTTGATCTGGCCGAACAGGCCGGCCGCCTGCTGCTTGATCTGCGCCGGGATGGGCAGATGGAACCGGCCGCGCTGGGCGATGCCGGCGATCGGATGTCCAACACTCTGATCCTGGCCGCGCTGGCCCAGCAGCGCCCCGAAGATGCGGTTCTGTCCGAAGAATCGCCCGACAGCAGCGCGCGGCTTGCGGCGCGGCGCGTGTGGATCATCGATCCGCTGGACGGCACCCGCGAATATCGCGAAGGCCGCGATGATTTCGCCGTCCACGTGGCGCTGGCCATCGATGGCCGCCTTGCCGCTGCCGCCGTCAGCCAGCCGGCGCGCCGCCGCGCCGTGTGCAGCGATGCGCCGCCCGCCCTGCTGGCAGAGGCGGCACCGCCGCGCATCGTCGTCAGCCGCAGCCGCCCGGCACCGCTGGCGCAGCGTCTGGCCGATGCCGCCGGGGCCACGCTGGTGCCGATGGGCAGCGCCGGAGCAAAAACGCTGGCGGTGCTGTTTGGCGAAGCCGATGCCTATCTGCACCAGGGCGACATGCACGAATGGGACAGCGCGGCACCCGCCGGCGTGGCCGCTGCCGCCGGCCTGTCGGTCACCCGGCTGGACGGCAGCGCGCTGCTGTTCAACCAGCCGCGCCCGCTCACACCCGACATCCTGATCTGCCACCCGGGCCGGCGCGACAGGCTGCTGGCGGCGATTGCGGCACCCGGCTGACGCGTTCATCAGCGCGTCAGGCGCGCATCCGCATAGCCCCTGCCGGGCCGGTTCGTTTCACTTGAACCGTGTCCCGAAATCGCCACATTGGCCGCGTAGTGCCCCCCATCAGGACAGCAAGGACTTGGCGCCAGACATGTATCGAGGTGACGCTGGCGCCGCCCCCGCAGGGATCGGGCCGCAATCATTGGGGCCGCAGGCCCTTGCCGCACCGGCTCTGCCGTCGCAGACCCTGCCATCCCTGCCGCGCAGCGAGCGCGGCTGGACCTGGTGGGTCGGCACGATCATCACGCTGGCCGTGCTGGCGGCGGCCGTCATGCAGCTGGCGCAGGTCAATCTGGCGCAGGTGGCGGCGATGGTGCCCACCTCGCCGGCGTTCTGGGCGGTGTTTGCCCTGTCCTATTTTGCCGGGCCGCTGGGCGATTTCGTGATCTTCCGCCGGCTGTGGCAGATCCCCGCCGATGGCTTTCTGGCCCTGCTGCGCAAGCTGATCGGCAACGAACTGATCACCGGCTATGTCGGCGATCTCTATTTCTACACCTGGGCGCGGCAGCGCACCGCGATGGTGGCAGCGCCGTTCGGCGCGGTGAAGGATGTCGCCATCCTGTCGGCCATGGCGGCCAATGCCGTGACGCTGGTGCTGATGCTGCTGGCCTATCCGCTGATCGGGCAGCTCCGGCTGGGGATCGACAGCCAGGCGGTGGTGGCATCGGTGGCGCTGATGCTGGTGATTTCCAGCGGCATCCTGTTGTTCCGCAAGAAATTGTTCAGCCTGCCGCCGGCCGATCTGTGGTTCGTGGCCGGCGTGCAATCGGCGCGCGTGGTCGGCACGCTGGTGCTGACCGGCTGGTGCTGGGCGCTGGCGCTGCCCACCGAAGGCCTGCAGATGTGGGTGCTGCTGTCGGCCATGCGGATGCTGCTGTCGCGCCTGCCGTTCCTGCCCAACAAGGATGTGGTGTTTGCCGCGCTGGCGGTGTTCATGATCGGCCAGGATGCCGAAGTGGGCGCGCTGATGGCGATGATGGCCAGCCTGCTGCTGGTCACGCATCTGGGCCTGGGCCTGCTGTTGATGGGCGGCGAAGCGGCCGGCTGGCGCAAGAAATGATGAAAACACCGGCGATGGCAGCGCTGCTGGCGCTGCTGCCTGCGGCGGCAATGGCCCAGGTTGAATCCAGCCCCAATCTTGGCAAGGCCGAAGGCCAGTGCCGCCCCAGTGAAACCGGCCCGGCGGTGCTGATCACCGCTGTCGGCCTGAAAGACCGGCAGGGCGTGCTGCGCGCCGAACTCTATCCCGCCAATGACAAGGATTTTCTGGAGGACGACAATATCCTGATCAACGCCGGCAAGACATTCCGCCGGGTGGAGATCAGCCTGCCGCCGTCCGGCCCCGTGACCCTGTGCATCCGCACGCCGGGACCGGGTGCCTATACGCTGTCGCTGCTGCACGACCGGGATGCCAATCGCAAGTTCGGCCTGTCGTCCGATGGCGTGGGCTTTCCGAACAATCCCAAGCTCGGCCTGAGCAAGCCCAAGGCCGAGGCCGTGCGGTTCCAGACCGGCAGCGGCCTGACCATGATCAGCATCCGGCTGAACTATCGCAAGGGCCTGCTCAGCTTCGGCCCGTTGAAAGAGAATGGCTGAACGCCGCAGCGCTGCCAGCGACCCGCCGATTTTGCCTGCTTGACCAGCAGCGTGGGCGCGGCGATGGAAGCAGCGTTGAGCGGCGAAAGGCCAGCGCGTGAGGCACCTAGTCGATATTTCGGCCCTGTATTCGCCGGATGGCGGCGGTATCCGCACTTATACCCATCGCAAGCTGGAAGTGGCCGAGCAGCACGGCTTTCGCCTTTCGGTGGTGGTGCCGGGCGCCGATGACGCGGTGCGCCATGTTGGCCGCGCCCGGCTGATCAGCATCAAGAGCCCGCGCTTCCCGCTTGACCGCAATTATTTCTATTTCGCCAGCGATCGCATCATCCACGATTGCCTGAACGCCGAGGCGCCGGACTTCATCGAATGTTCCTCGCCGTGGGGCAGTGCGGCTGCCGTGGCCGAATGGCCGGGCGCCGCGCCGCGCAGCCTGTTCATGCACGCCGAACCGCTGTCGGCCTGGGTCTATCGCTATCTGGACGGCTTCCTGCCGCGCCGCACCATCGATCGCAGTTTCGATTGGTTCTGGCGTTATCTGCGGCGGCTGGATGGCCGCTATGATCAGGTGATTTCCGCGGCCCCCAGCCTGTCGAAGCGATTGCGCGACGGCGGCCTCACCAAGATTGTCGACAATGCGCTGGGCGTCGATCCCGGCGTGTTCTCCCCGGCCAACCGTGACGAGGCGCTGCGCGCGCAGCTGCTGGCCCAGTGCGGATTGCCGGCCAGCGCCACGCTGCTGATCGGCGTGGGCCGGCACAGCCCGGAAAAACAATGGCCGATGGTGATCGCCGGCGTCACCGCCGCCAGCTATGGCCGGCCGCTGGGCCTGATCATCCTGGGCGATGGCCATGCCCGCGCATCGGTGGTGCGGGCAGTGGGAGAAAATCCGCATGTGCAGCTGGTGGCGCCGGTGCGCGACCGGGCGGAATTTGCCCGCATCCTGGCCAGCGCCGATCTGATGGTGCACGGCGCGCCGGCCGAAACCTTCGGCATTGCCTGTGCCGAGGCGCGGGCCAGCGGCCTGCCGCTGATCGTGCCGGATGAAGGCGCGGCCTATGATCAGCTGGAACCGGGGCTGGGCCTGGCGTTCAGATCACTGGATGCCGCCAGCCTGGCGATGACGATTGCAGAGGCCATCGCCCAGCTGCCGCCGATGCGCGCCGCCGCCGTGGCCGCCGCGCCCGCAGCCCGCACCATCGACGAACATTTCGCCGCGCTGTTCAGCGGCTATGCCGCCGTGATCGACGCCCGCCGCGCAGCCTGAGGCGAACCCGGACGCCCCCAACAGAAAAGGGGCCGCAGCGCGGCCCCTTCCCGTGTTCAGCTGAACCGGATTGTTCAGGCGGCAACCACCGTGCGGCGGCGGCGGCGCGCCACGCCAACCAGGCCCATGCCGATGATCATCATCGCCCAGGTGCCGGGTTCCGGCACATTGAAAGCCGGAGTCGGATCGGACGAGAAGATGCCATCGATGGTGCCGCGGAACGAACCCAGCGAGTTCTGCGGGTTGGACGCCAGATTGCGATCCAGATTGGTTAGGCCGAAATCAAAGCTGTAGTTGGTGCCCGGATCAAAGGTGACCAGCGGCGAGGCGTAGCTGATGCCAGCACCCGTTGTGGTGTCGCCATTCAGCGAGGCCACGCGCGTGCCAAGCGTGCCGGTGATGGCGGCATCGGTCACACTGCCCGACAGCAGCGAATCGCCAGCATTGAAGCAGTTGGCGCCCCAGCAGAAGCTGGACGTGGCAGTGATGTTGAAGCTGAAGCTGTCGATCTGCTGGCTGAACGGCCCGGAGCCGACACCGAGCGGATCATTCACAGTGGAACCCGACAGCAGCAGATTGGCGGTGACTGACAGCGGCACCGGCGAACCGACCAGCGAGAAGAGGACCGAAGTTGCCCCCGGCACGGCACCAGCCGGCGTGGCGGTGGTGTAGAAGGTGCCACCGGTGGACGAGGTGCGCGCCCACAGGAAGTTGCGTGCGGTGCCGGTGGGGACGACCTGGGCGAAAATCACCGAAACGGCCGACGCCGGAACGGCGGCAAACACGC
>DAITMD010000066.1:0-9690 GCA_036835345.1 Sandarakinorhabdus sp.
CCGCCGGCCCGCTCGGCCAGATCGGCCACCAGTTGCAGCGCCGAAGGCGGAACGCCGCGCGCCCCGGTGGGTTCGCCGCGCGCCATCGCCACTTCCCGCGCGCCGTGCACCACGCGCGACAGGGAATCGAGGATCAACAAGACCTTACGGCCCTGCCCGCGGAAATATTCGGCGATAGCAAAGGCCCGCTGCGCGCCGCGCACCCGGCACAGCATGGCATCGGCGGCGGGCACCGCGATGGTCACTGTGCGCCCACGCGCCGGGCCGGACAGTTCGATATCGATGAAGTCACTGATTTCGCGGCTGCGTTCGCCGATCAGCGCCATCACCACCACATCGGCCTGGCTCCACCTTGCGATCTGGCCCAGCAGCACCGATTTGCCCACGCCGGTGCCGGCCATGATGCCGATGCGCTGGCCCACCCCCACCGCCAGCAGCGCATCGATGCTGCGGATGCCGGTGGCCAGCGGCTGTGTCACACGGCTGCGGGCGTGGGGTGGCAGCGCTGCCGGGCTGGCCGGCAGCATGGCATCGGTGGCTGGCAGCGGCAGGCCATCCAGCGGCCGGCCCAGCCCATCGATCACCCGGCCCAGCAGCGCTTCCCCCACGGCGATATCGGCGCGGTGATGATCCGGCAGCACCACTGCGCCCGGCGCGATGCCAGCCAGGGGCGACAGGCCCATCAACAGCGCCCTGCCATCCCGGAACCCGATGATTTCGCCGGCCAATCGGGCGCTGCCGATGCTCACCCGGCTGCCCACCGGGCCGGATATGCCCAGCGCCTCGACAATGGCACCATCAGCCGCCACCACACAGCCACCGCGCCGGACGGGCAGCGGCGGCAGCACGGCACTCGCCAGCCGGCGCGCCAGATTATCGCTGACGGTCAGGCCCATGACAGCCCCTCAAGCAACCGCAGCAGGCGTTCGGTCAGACCCGCCTCAACCCGGTAATCCGGGCCGGCCACAGTGACATGACCCGGCGGCAGGGCCGCATCGGCAGAGGTGGCCAGGCCCGGTGGCAGATCGGCGGCGATCAGCGCCAGCGTATCGGGGTGGGCCAGCAGGGTGGGCAGCGCCGCTTCGCCCACTTCGGCCAATGCCGCCGCCACCAGCGGCGCCAGCACGCGGCCGCCGTGCGCCAGCTCGGCCATCAGCACCGCCTCGCACACGGCCTTCACCAGATCGGTGAGCAGCGGTTGCAGCCGGGCCTCATCGATGCTGGTGGCGGAAAGCACAGCGGCGGCGGCATCGGCCAGCGCGGCCCGCAGCGGCGCCAGCTCCGCCTCGGCAGCGGCCCGGCCGCACGCCTCGGCTTCGGCCCGCACGGCCGCTTCGGCTTCGATGCGGGCGATCAGATCAGGCTGCGCCGGGTCGGGCTCGGTGTGGCGCGGCGGGCTGATCAGGCTGGTCAGCAAGCGGGCCAGACCGGGCGCAGCCGCCACAGTTTCAGGTGGAACGCCGGCGAGCAGCGCAGCCAGGCGGGGATCGTGCGCCGTCACAGCATCGCCTCCTGCTGGGTGGGCAGGGTGATCGCGCCGCTGTCGCCCAGGCGGCGGACCAGCCGGCACAGCTCGCGCTGCGCCTCGTCAACTTCGGAACGCTTCATCGGCCCGCGTTCGGCCAGATCATCCAGCAGTTGCGCGGCGGCGCGTTTTGACATGGCGGCCAGCAGCACGTCCTTCGTGGCCGGATCGGCACCCTTCAGCGCCACCGCCAGCAACGCCGGATCAACCTCGCGCAGCACCAGCTGAACATCCTTTTGCGTCATGGCCGCCAGATCGGCGAACAGGAACTGCTGGGCATCCAGTTCGGCGGCCAGATCGGAATTGATGCTGCCCAGCGCTTCCAGCAGCGCACCGCGGCCCCTGGCCTTCTTGATGACGCTCGCTGCAAAGCCCGAACCCGCCAGCTGCGCCCGGTCACGATCCGTGCCCACGCCGGTCAGCTTGGCTTCCAGATCAGCCTCCAGCGCCGCCAGATCGGCCAGCGATACCGGCTGCAACGTGGCCAGACGCGCCGCCAGATCGGGCGCCATATCTTCGGGCAGGGCATCCAGCACTGCGGCGGCGCGGGCTTCAGGCAGATGCGCCAACACAACTGCAATTGCCTGTGGATGCTCATCGGCCATCAGCGTGGCAAGCGCATCAGGCTCCACCCAATCCAGCACGGCAAAGCGGCGCGGCGCCGCTGGCGGGCCGATCTTGTCGATCAGGGTTTCCGCGCGCGGCGTGCCCAGCGCCTTGCCCAGCCGCTGCCGCACCTGCCGGCCCTGCGTATCCAGCGCCGCAACGTGCGCCGTGCGGGCCAGAAATTCATCCAGCACCCGATCAATGGCATCGGGGGCGATTTCGGCAACGCTCAGCATCGCTTCGCCCACCTGCTGCACTTCGGCGGGGTTCATGCCGCCCAGCATTTCGGCGGCCTGCGCTTCTTCAAGCACCAGCAGCAGGATGGCGCATTTCTGCGCGCCGGTGAGCGCGGCGGCCGGATCGTGACGGGCGGCGGCCATCATGCTGGGCTCTCGTCAGCCGGCCGCGCCGACCGGTCGGCCAGCAGCATCTGCCGCGCCACCGCCATCGCCCGGTCCCGGTCACCCGTTACCAGCGTGCGCGCCTTGTCCAGCTTGCCGCTGTAATCGCGCGCGGCGGGCGGCCTGAGATCGCCGCCATCAATCGGCGCACCGGCCGGCACCACGAAATCACCGAACACGCGCGGGGCGGCGCTGGCCACGGCCTGCTCGGCTGCCACGACCGCCTGCAACTGCGCCCGGCGCTTGCGCCTTGACCACAGGAACCAGCCCAGCGCAGCCAGCAGCAGCAGCGCGCCGCCGGCTGTATACACGCCATAATCTCGCACCAGCGGCGCGTCATACCAGGCGGCTGTCGGCACTGCTTCACCGGCAAAAGCCCGGGTCTGCACTTCGATCAGGTCGCCGCGCGCCTCGTCATATCCCACGGCGCCGCGCACCAGCCGCTGAATGGCGGCCAGATCGCGCACCCCGGTCTTGCCCAGCGCCGCGCTGTCCACCACCAAAGCCACGGAAAGGCGCTTCAGGCGCGGCGCGGCGGCGCGGCTCACGCTCACATCCTTGCCGATTTCCCACATGCGGCTGGCGGTTTCGGCGGTCACCGTGGCTGCAGCGGCGGGGGCGGGCGGTGCAGGCGGCGGCGTGGCGGTCAATTGCGCGGCCGGCGGCGCGGTGTTGGTCAGCGCGCCGGGAATGCCCTGCGCCGGGGCCGGCGCGCTGTCACTGTTGCGGCTGGTCTGTTCGGTCCGGATGGTGCCGGCCGGCTGAAACCGCTCGCTGGCAGCTTCATTCTGGGAAAAATCCACATCGGCGGCCACTTCAGCGGTGAACCGCCCCTGCCCCAGCATCGGCGTCAGCAGCTTGACCAGCCGTTCGCGCACCAATGTTTCCAGCCGCTGCTGATAGGCCAGCTGCTGGGCATCGCCCGATACCCCGGCCGACAGGAGACTGCCCGATTGATCGACCACGCTCACCCGGTCCGCCGACAGGCCAGGCACCGATGTTGCCACCAGCCAGATGACGGCGCGCACCTGCGCTTCGGACAGGCTGCGCCCGGCGGCCAGCGTGATGAATACGCTGGCCGAAGGCGCGGCGCGGTCGCGGATGAACACCGATGGTTCGGGGCTGGCCACATGCACGCGCGCCGCCTTCACCCCGTCGATGGCCTCCACGCTCTGCGCCAGTTCGGCCTCCAGCGCGGCCTTCAGCCGGGCCGCCTCCACCGAACGCGATGCGCCCAGCGGCATGTCGGCAAGGCCGGCGCCGGCGCTGCTGGCCTTGGGCAGGCCCTGGCCCGCCAGCAGGATACGGGCGCGGGCGACATCACCTGCCGGCACCTCCACCTGGCCAGTGCCGCTGTTCACCCGCCAATCGAAATTGGCCGCCGCCAGCGCATCCGACACTGCTGCCGCATCGGCTTCGGCCAGACCGGGATAGAGCGGCCGCCAATCCGGCGAGCGCAGCAGCGCCCAACCCAGCGCCAGGGCAAAAAGCAACGCAACCAGCAACAAGGCGGGGCGCGCGCGGGCCACCGCCGGACTGGCGGCGATGGCGCGAGCGCGATCAATCATCGGGGCCAGCGCGGCGGGCAGCGCGGTGGCGGCAGAGGTATCCGAAAGGGCGGCTTCGCTCATCGCTCAGGCGCTCAAAGCGGCATGTTCATCACGTCTTTGTAGGCCCCGATCAGGCGGTTGCGCGCCTGCAAGGTGGCTTCAAAGGCGATGGAAGCCTTCTGGCGGGCGATCATCACGCTGGCCAGATCGTGGCTCTGCCCGGTCTCATAGGCGGTGGTGGCGGCGCCGGCCTGATCCTGAATGGCCGATACCTGGCGCAGCGCCGTGTCCATGGCGCTGCCAAAGCCGGGCGTTTCCGTGCTGCCCGGCAGTGCCGGGGTCGCCAGCCGGCCCTGCAGCGCGTTGTTGCGCTCCAGGATCTGCTGACGCAGCTTCAATATCGATCCGGTGTCGATCGGCGCCAGCATCACTGCACCATGGTGCTTTCACCGCTGCTGCGGCGGCTGGCCAGCTTGTAGCGCAATGTGCGTTCCGAAATGCCCAGTCGGCGCGCAGCATCGCGGCGGCTGGGCGCTTCGGCCAATGTGCGGGCGATCATGTCGCTTTCCCGCGCGCGCAGCATGCCGGGCAGCGGCAGCGCTTCGGACGCAGCAGTGCCGGGCAGCATATCGAACAACAGATGCTCCGCGCGCAGCACCGGGCCATCGCTCAGCACCAGCGCCCGGTCCAGCACATTGCCCAGTTCGCGCACATTGCCCGGCCACTTGTGCGCCAGCAGCTGCGCTATCGCGCAGGGCGCCAGCCATGGCACCAGCCCGCCGGCTTCGGCGCGGCGCAGCAGCCAGTGCGCGGAAATGGCGACGATATCGCCGGGGCGCTGGGCCAGCGGCAACGTGCGCAGCGGAAACACCGCCAGCCGCCAATAAAGATCGGCGCGGAACCGGCCCTGCGCCACGTCAGCTGCCAGATCGCGATTGCCCGCCGCGATGATTCGCACATCCACCGGCACGGGCCGGGTGGCCCCCACCGGCAGCACTTCGCCTTCCTGCAGCACGCGCAGCAGCTTGGCCTGCGCCGCCAGCGGCAGTTCGGCCACTTCATCCAGAAACAGCGAGCCGCCAGAGGCACTGCGCACCAGGCCCTGCGAAGCGCTCACCGCCCCGGTAAAAGCGCCGCGCTCGTGACCGAACAATGTGGCTTCGACCATCTGTTCGGCGAGCGCGGCGCAGTTGACCGCGACCAGGGGATTGTCGCGGCGGGGGGAAGCATTGTGAACCAGCCGGGCCAGCCCTTCCTTGCCGGTGCCGGTCGGCCCTTCGATCAATACGGCCGTCGGGCTGGCCCCCACGCGCCGCGCCAGATCAAGCAGCGCGCGCGAGGCGGGATCGGCAGCGGCCGGCATGTTCGGTGCGGCAAAGGCGGCAATCAGCGCCTCAACCCAAGCAGCCTCTGCCGGCGGCGCGGCGATGCACAGCATTTTATCATCCAGCCGGGCCGATCCGGCGGACGCTGGCTCCACCTGCACCCGGCGGGCCTTAAGCGGCAGCGCATCCGGCCGTTGATCGCCAATGACGAGATCAAGGCCGGACAGATCAACGCCAGCCAGACCGGGAAGCCAGTCGGGCAGGGTTGGCGGCAGGGCGGGAACGGGTGTGCTCATGCCCGCTGAGGAGCAAGTGGCGTGCCAATTGGGCTGGATTAACCAATGTGACCGCGGGTCATGGTTAAGAAATCACTGATTGTCAGCCGCTTGACGGGAAAAGCGTCAGCACACTGGCAAGGCGCGTCAAAAAACTGACGCTATGTGCCTGGCCGTCTCAGGCCGGCAGCAGGGCCGGCTCGGCTGGAATGGTGGCGGCCATGGTGGCACCGGCCACCAGCCGCCCCTCCATATAGGCCACAGCCGCCTGCCCGGGTGCCACCCCGAATTGCGGTTCTTCAAACATCAGCGTTTCACCCACCAGCCGCGCTGCCGCCAGTGGAGCCATGGACCGGACCTTGACCATCAACTGGCCATCCGTGGGCCCCAGCCGGTTCAGCCCTTCCAGATGCACGCCCGCCACCGCCAGCGCCCGGCGCGGCCCGGCAATCACCCGGTTCGCATCGGCATCGATGCCGATCACATACAGCGGTTCGGCCTGACCGCCGATATCCAGCCCGCGCCGCTGCCCCACCGTATACCGGTGGATGCCATTGTGCTGGCCCAGCAGCGTGCCGGCGGCATCGGTGATGTCACCGGGCCTGGCCAGTTCGGGGCGGATACGTTCCACCACGGCGGCATAATCGCCGCCCGGCACAAAGCAGATATCCTGGCTGTCGGGCTTGGCCGCCACCACCAGATCAAATGCCTCGGCCAGCGAGCGGGTTTCGGATTTGGCCAGTCCGCCCAGCGGGAAGCGCAGATAATCCAGCTGCGCCGCCGTGGTGGTCCACAGAAAATAGCTCTGGTCCTTGGCTGGATCAGCGCCGCGGTGCAGTTCGGCGCCGTCCGGGCCGCTGTTCCGCTGCACATAATGGCCGGTCAGCAGTGCCTCTGCGCCCAGATCGCGGGCCAGCGCGATCAGATCGGTGAACTTGACCGTGCGATTGCATTCCACGCACGGCACCGGCGTACGGCCACGGGCATAGCTATCGACGAACGCATCGATCACGCTTTCCCGAAAGCGGCTTTCCATGTCGATCACATAGTGCGCAATGCCCAGACGCTCGGCCACCAGGCGCGCATCCCGGATATCCGCCCCGGCACAGCAGGCCCCGGGACGGCGGGCTGCGGCCCCCTGATCATAAAGCTGCAGGGTGATGCCCACCGCGTCACAGCCCGCCGCATGGGCCAGCGCCGCCACCACCGATGAATCCACACCGCCCGACATGGCCACCGCCACCCGCCGCCCGGCCAGCGGGGCGAGCACAGCTGCGGCAGCAGCCGGCACAGCAAGGGGCGAAGGGGCGATCACATCAATATGTCCTTGTGCCGGGCAATGGGGATGGCGGGCCGGCGCGTCAAGTGCGGCGCTGCTGCGGGTTAAGCCCGCCGCTGGCCCGCCGTGAAAGGGGTGCAACCGGCAATTCCACAGGAGGTCCCTCGGATGTCATTCATGTCTCCGCCCCCGGTGCCGCGGGATGACGGTCTGCCGCCCGATGACACGGTGCGATGGGTGCCCAGCCGCAAGGCCGCGGTGCTGGCCGCCATCCGTGATGGCCGCATCAGTCTGGAAGACGCCTGCGCCCGCTGGCGGCTGTCGATCGAGGAATTGCGGCTGTGGCAGCGCGCGGTGGACAAGGTTGGGCCACACGCTTTGCGCGTGACTCGCGTGCAAATCTACCGACCGCTGCTGGAGGACACCCCCACCAAAACGGATGAAAATTGAGGAATCAGAATTGTTTGTGAGAATTTCCTAAAACCCTATTTACGAAGCCCATCAATAATGGTTACAAATGCTAAAGTGCGTTGAGCTGGGTGTGTTCCGTCCGGCTGGGGGTAAACTGGAAAATTTCGGAGACACGTGCATGCGCGTCCTGCTGATTGAAGACGACCGGGCGATGTCCCGCAGTGTCGAGCGCATGCTCGATGAGGTGAGCATCGAGCATGAAACCGCGGCGAACGGGGAGCTGGCGCTTGAATATGCCCGCACCTATGAATTCGACGTCATCATGCTGGATCTAACGCTTCCCGACATGAGCGGTCATGACATTCTGCGGCAACTGCGGCAGCTCAGGATCAACACGCCGGTGCTGATCCTGTCCGGCGATGCCGAAACCGCCACAAAGGTGACGGGCTTTGGTGCCGGTGCCGATGATTATGTCACCAAGCCGTTCGACCGCGAGGAACTGATGGCCCGCCTGCACGCGCTGGTGCGCCGCAGCCAGGGCCATGGCCAGAGCATGATCGTCACCGGCCCGGTGGCGGTTGATCTTGCCGCGCGCAGCGTGATGGTGAACGACAAGCGCGTGTCGCTGACCGGCAAGGAATATGCGATCCTCGAGATGCTGTCGCTGCGCAAGGGCATGACGCTGACCAAGGAAATGTTCCTCACCCATCTTTATGGCGGCCGCGACGAACCGGAACTGAAGATCATCGACGTGTTCGTGTGCAAGCTGCGCAAGAAACTGCACCAGGCCGGCGCACCGTCGTCGGGCTGCATCGAGACGGTGTGGGGCCGCGGCTATGCGCTGCGCGATCCGGAACCCAGCGAGTTTCCGGCTGTCGCCTGACGCCGCCTGAACCGCCCAGACAGGGGCCGCCGGTCATGCAACCGGCGGCCCCTTTGTTTTGCCGGGCCGCCGCGGCTGCGCAAGGCTGCGCACGACACCGCGCAGGAACTGCACTTCGGCACCGGTGAAGCCGGGGCGCGTGATGGTGTTGTGCAGCATCCGCCGCGCGGTTTCGGCCAGGCCCGGTGCCGGATTGAACCAGCCATGTTCGGCCAACCGGGCTTCCATGGCGGCGATCAGCCCGGCAAGTTCAGCTTGCTGCGCCGGGCCTTCGTGATTGACGATCCAGCTTGGCGCCGGCGCATCAGCAGCCATCACCCAGGCATAGCCCATCACCGCCACCGCCTGCGCCAGATTGAGGCTGCCGAAATCGGGGTTGCTGGGGATGGTGCAGATGGCGTGGCAGGCCAGCAGATCCTCACGCACCAACCCGCTGCGTTCCGGCCCGAACACCAGCGCGCAGCGGGTTGGCAAGGCTTGCATTTCCGCCGCGGTTCCCGCCGGTGACAGCACACGGCGGATCATGTCGCGCGTGGTCATCGCCGTGCCGATGGTGAGGTGGCAGTCCGCAACCGCCTCCCCCAGCGAGCCGAACACCCGCGCCGCTTCGATCACGCTGTCAGCCCCGGCTGCAGAAGGCCCGGCATCGGCATTGGGCCAGCCATCGCGCGGCTGCACCAGGCGCAAATCGGTGAGGCCGAAATTGAGCATGGCCCGCGCCGCCGCGCCGATATTGGCACCCAGCTGCGGCCGCACCAGCACGACCGCTGGCGGATTATCGGGCATCCTGCTCATTCCGGCTTCGGCTTGTGACCGTTCACTGCTTCTGAAAGCCCGCCAACAAATGTCTCGAAATCCCTGGCTTCGCGAAAATCGCGATAGACCGAGGCAAAACGGATATAGGCCACCGGATCCAGCGCCTGCAGCGCCTCCATCACCATTTCGCCGACCACCTGGCCATCGATTTCGCTTTCGCCCAGCGATTCCAGCCGGCGCACAACGCCGTTGACCAGTCGTTCGATACGCTCCGGTTCCACCGGGCGCTTGCGGCAGGCGATTTCGATGGAGCGGGCCAGCTTGTCACGCTCGAACAGCTCGCGCTTGCCGCTCTTCTTGACGATCACCAGTTCGCGCAGCTGCACCCGTTCAAAGGTGGTGAAGCGTCCGCCGCAAGCCGGGCACTGCCGCCGCCGCCGGATGGCCGCACCATCATCGGTGGGCCGGCTGTCTTTCACCTGCGTGTCGTCATTGCCGCAGAAGGGACAGCGCATCAGTCTTTCTTTGTCACCGAGCGCATGAAGCCCAGCGCACCGCCAGCCACTGCCCACACCAGCGCGCCGAACGGCAGCACGATGCTGGCAACAGCGCCAACACCGGCACCAATGGCGACGTTGCGCGCCATGGTGTTGGGAATATTGGTCTTGGTCCAGCTATC
>DAITMD010000067.1:0-9647 GCA_036835345.1 Sandarakinorhabdus sp.
AACGGTTCGCAACTTTTTTCGCGACCGGGCCCGCCATTGATCCCTTCCCTTCCCCATCGGCCAATCGAAGCGCTCGCCATCGGCGAAGTGGCGCTGATTGCTGCCATTGATCGTGCCGGGCTGCAGCCCGAAACCGCGCAGCGCCTGTGCGAGCTGGGCTTTGATGAAGGCGTGGACGTGGAAATATTGCACCGCGCGCCCTTTGGCGGCGATCCGATTGCCGTGCGGGTGGGCAACATGGTGGTGGCGCTGCGCCGTGACATGGCCCGGCTGATCGAGGTGGCCGCCACGGATATTGGCCCATGAACGCGCCGGTTCACAGCCTCGCCCGCACCCCGGTGGTCGCGCTGGTGGGCAATCCCAATGCCGGCAAGACCAGCCTGTTCAATGCGCTGACCGGCAGCCGGCAGAAGGTGGGCAATTATCCCGGCGTCACCGTTGAGCGCAAGGCTGGCCGGCTGGCACTGCCCGATGGCCGCATCGCCGATCTCATTGATCTGCCCGGCACCTACAGTCTGGATCCGCGATCGCCCGACGAAGCGGTTACCCGCGATGCCATTTTCGGCCGCATCGCCGGGGAACGACCGCTGGATGCCATCGTGGCGGTGGTGGACGCCACCAACCTCAGGAATCACCTGCGCTTCGTGCTGGAATTGAAGGCGCTGGGCCTGCCGCTGGTGGTGGCGCTGAACATGGTCGATCTGGCGGCGCGCGACGGCATTGTCATCGACGCGGCGCGGCTGGCCGATCTGATCGGCCTGCCGGTGGTGGAAACCGTGGCGGTGCGCAAACGCGGGCTGGATGCGTTGGGCGCCGCACTGGCCAGCCGCATCGGCGATACCGCCCCGGCCCTGCCCACGGGCGGCTCCAGTGATGTGCGCGCCCTGCAGAAACAGGCCCGCACCCTGGCGACCAGCGTGCAGACCGCCACCGGCAGCGCCCGGCGCTGGTCGCAGCGGATCGATGCCGCGGCGCTGCACCCGGTCATCGGGCCATTGTTGCTGGCCGGCATCCTGTTCTTCATGTTCCAGGCGGTGTTCAGCTGGGCCGAAGCGCCGATGGGCTGGATCGAAGCCGGCATCGGCTGGCTTCAGGCGCAACTTGCCGCCGCCTTGCCGGATGGCTGGCTGCTGTCACTGCTGAACGATGGTGTGCTGGCCGGGGTCGGCGCGGTGGTGGTGTTCCTGCCGCAGATCCTGATCCTGTTCCTGTTCATCATCGCGCTGGAACAATCCGGTTACATGACGCGCGCCGCCTTCCTGATGGACCGGCTGATGGCGCGGGTCGGCCTGAATGGCCGCGCCTTCATCCCGCTCCTGTCCAGCTTTGCCTGCGCCATCCCCGGCATCATGGCGACGCGCACCATCGATTCGCCGCGTGACCGGCTCACCACCATCCTCATCGCCCCGCTGATGACCTGTTCGGCGCGGCTGCCGGTCTATGCCGTGGTGATCGGCGCCTTCATTCCGGCCCGCAATGTCGGCCCGTTCGGCCTGCAGGGTCTGGTGCTGTTCGCGCTCTATCTGGCCGGCATCGTTGGCGCACTGGTAGCCGCCTTTGCGCTGCGGCGCACCGTCACCAAAGGCGCAGCGCCGCCGTTCCTGATGGAAATGCCCAAATATCAATGGCCGGCACCGCGCGATCTGGCGCTGGGCCTTTACGGCCGCGCGACCGCTTTCCTCAGCCGCGCCGGCACCATCATCCTGGCTTCCACCATCATATTGTGGGCGCTGGCCAGTTGGCCCCAGCCGCCGGAGGGCGCAGACAAGCCCGGCATCGAATATAGTCTGGCCGGCAAGATCGGCACCGCGCTGGAGCCGATATTCCGGCCAATCGGCTTCAACAAGGAAATCGTCATCGCGCTGGTGCCCGGCATGGCGGCGCGCGAAGTGGCGGTATCGGCGCTGGCCACCGTCTATGCCCTGAAGGGTGTGGACGAGGAGCATGCCGAAGGCCTGATCGAACAATTGCGCGGCGCCTGGCCGCTGCCCACGGCACTGGCCTTTCTGGCGTGGTTCGTGTTTGCGCCGCAGTGCATCTCCACGCTCGCCATCACCCGGCGCGAAACCGCCAGCTGGCGCTGGCCGATCTTCATGTTCGCCTATCTCTTCGCCGCCGCCTATGCCGCTGCCGGCGTCACCTATCACGCGGCGATTGCGGCAGGGCTTTAGGGGGGGCTTTGATCGCCAGCCGCAGCAGCAGCCCCGCCCCCAACACCCCGAAACTGATCGCCGCGCCCTGCCAGCCGACATAGCGCAGCGAACTTTGCAGCACGAACAGGCAGCCGCCACAAAAGGCCAGCGGCACCAGCGGATAGAGCGGCACACGAAACGGCCGCGGCACATCCGGGGCCTTGCGGCGCAGGATGATCAGCGCCGGGCCGGTTAATGACAGGAACAGCCAGAACACCGGCGACAGGAAATCCACCATCTGGGCAAAGCCGGTGGACATCGCACCCCAGCCGATCAGCAGCAGCGACAGCGCGCACTGCACCCAGATCGCGCCGCGCGGCACATTCCTTTGCGCATCCCACGCCGCCAGCCGCGCCAGCGCCGGTTCGTCCCCTGCCACGGCATAAAGCGTGCGCCCGCCCACGATCACCAGCGCATTGACGATGGCCAGCGCCGCCAGCGTGACGAAGATCACCATCAGCACCTGGCCTTGCCTGCCGAACGCCAGCGCCATCAACTCTGCCGCCGGTGCGGCACTGGCCGCCAGCCCGGCGCCGCCCAGCCCGGCCAGATAGGCCCAGTTGGCCAGCAGATAGAGCGCGGTCACCATGGCCATGCCGCCCACCAGCGCCAGCGTCATGTCGCGCGGGCGGCGCACTTCGGCCGACAATGTGGCGGCATCGTTGAAGCCGCCATAGGCCAGCATGACAAACACCATCGCCTGCCCGAACGCCGCCGCGCCAAAGGGCTGCGCCGTCGGCGTGGGGTTCAGCACCGGGGTGCCGGTGGCAATCAGGCTGGCCGCCGCCGCGCCCAGCGCCAGCAGCGCGAACACATCGCCGGTCACCAGCACCACCTGCCCGCCAGTGGAGCGTTTGACACCGGCCAGATTGAGTGCAGTCAATATCACGACTGCCAGCGCCGCCACCCCGCCGCGCGCCGCAGCCGACAGCGGCACAAGTTCGGCGATATAATCCGCCGCCACAAAGGCCAGCAGCGCCGCCGACGCCGAAAAAATCACCGCAAAGCGCGACCATGCAAACAGAAAGGCCACCAGCGGTCCGAACGCCAGTTTCAGAAAGCGATAGTCCCCGCCGGGATGGGCAAAGGCACTCGCCAGTTCGGCATAGACCAGCGCCCCGGCCAGCGCGAACACCCCGCCCAGCGCCCACGCAACAAGCACCAGCATGTCGTTGTTCAATGTTGCCGCCACCAGGCTGGCCGACCGGAAGATGCCGGCACCGACCACCATGCCCACCACCACCGATGCCGCAGCAAAGGGGCCAAGGATGCGGCGCGGCACGGCCATCATCGCCGCCCGGCAAAAAAGGCCTTCAGCAGCAAGGCTGCCTGCGCCTCGGCGACACCGCTGATCACCTCGGGCCGGTGATGGGCCTGGGCATGGCTGAACACCCGCGCGCCGTGCGCCACGCCGCCGGATTTGGGATCGGCCGCACCATAGACCAGCCGGGCCAGCCGCGCCGCCGCTATGGCCGCCGCGCACATGGCGCACGGCTCAAGGGTGACGGTGAGGGTGCAGCCAATCAGCCGCTCCGACCCCAGGGCCGCACAGGCGGCGCGGATGGCGAGCAGTTCGGCATGGGCGGTGGGATCGCCGAGTTCGCGGGTGCGGTTGCCGGCCTGCGCCAGAATATTGCCGGCCGCATCGCTGATCACCGCGCCCACCGGCACTTCGGCGCGCGCCGCAGCGGCACGCGCCTCGTCAAGCGCCAGGGCCATCGCCTTGGAAGGGGGAAAGGGCATCTGTCCTGCTTAGACAGGATTTGCGTTCACCGCCACGGCCTGTCCTACAGCGGCAAAGCCTGTCATCATGGTGATCCGGACAGATGGGCCTGGCCGGCCAGTTTCAGCCCGCGCAACCGGCAAAACCCCACCTGAATCGGCAAGTGAGTCAAAATAAGCCGCCCCTGCCAGACGCAAGATGGACAGTATATTCGCCGTCCGGGGGACGCTAGAAATTCCGCCATGACCAATACCATCCACCCCGTCACCCCTGAGGCCCTGGCCATCACCCGCACCACCGCGCAGCAATATCAGGCGCTTTATCGGCAGAGCATCGCCGACCCGGACGGCTTCTGGCGCAGCCAGATCGGCCGGCTCGACTGGCACAAGGCCCCCACCATCATGGGCAACTGGTCGTGGGATCCGGTGGACATCAAATGGTTTGAAGACGGTGTGCTGAATGCAAGCTGGAACTGCCTTGATCGCTGGGCCGACAGCGATCCGGCGCGCACCGCCATCGTCTGGGAAGCCGATGATCCCGCCGCCGCCACCCGCCGCATCAGCTATGGCGAATTGCGCGATGAAGTGGCGCGTATGGCCAATGCGCTGGTAGCGCTGGGCGTCGACAAAGGGGACCGCGTCACCATCTACATGCCGATGATACCCGAAGCAGCGATGGCGATGCTGGCCTGCGCCCGCATCGGCGCCGTGCACAGCGTGGTGTTCGGCGGCTTTTCGGCCGAGGCACTGGCCGGGCGCATCGCCGACGCGCAAAGCCGCATTGTCATCACTGCCGATGAAGGCCGGCGCGGCGGCAAGCCGATTGCGCTCAAGGCCATCGCCGACGAAGCCTGCGAAAAGGCCGAAGCCGCCGGCAGCCCGGTGGAAGCCATGCTGGTGATCCGCCACACCGGCGCCGCGATCGTGATGACGCAGGAACGCGATCACTGGTGGCACGACGTGCGCGCCGATGTGCCCGCCGCCTGCACACCCGAAGCAATGGCCGCCGAAGACCCGCTGTTCATTCTTTACACCAGCGGCTCCACCGGCAAGCCCAAGGGCGTGCTGCACAGCACCGCCGGCTATCTGCTGTGGGCAAACCTGACCTTTGAAACCGTGTTCGATTACCAGCCGGGCGAGCTGTTCTGGTGCACCGCCGATGTCGGCTGGATCACCGGTCACTCCTATATCGTCTATGGGCCACTGTCCGCCGGGGCGACGGTGCTGATGTTCGAAGGCGTGCCGAGCTGGCCAGCCAGCGACCGCTTCTGGCAGGTGATCGCCAAACACCAGGTGCGCATCTTCTACACCGCGCCCACTGCGCTGCGGGCGATCATGCGGGACGGCGATGAACCGGTGAACCGCCACGATCTGTCCAGCCTGCGCCTGCTCGGCACAGTTGGGGAGCCAATCAATCCGGAGGCGTGGAACTGGTATCACCGCGTGGTCGGCAAGGGCCGGCTGCCCATCGTCGATACCTGGTGGCAGACCGAAACCGGCGGCGCGCTGATCACGCCGCTCCCCGGTGCCACCGCCTTGAAACCCGGCAGCGCCTGCCAGGCGTTTTATGGCATCGAACCCGCACTGGTAGACGCGGATGGCAACATCATCCCGTGGCAGCCCGGCCAGGATATCAGCGGCAATCTGATCCTCACCCGCAGCTGGCCGGGGCAGGCGCGGACTGTCTTTGGCGATCACGAACGCTTCACCCAGACTTATTTCACCACCTATCGCGGCCGATATTTCACCGGCGATGGCGCCCGCCGCGATGCCGGTGGCTATTGGTGGATCACCGGCCGCGTGGATGATGTGATCAACGTGTCGGGCCACCGCATGGGCACTGCCGAGGTCGAATCGGCGCTGGTGGCGCATGCCGATGTGGCCGAAGCGGCGGTGGTCGGCTTCCCGCACGATGTGAAGGGCCAGGGCATTTATGCCTATGTGACGCTGAACGCCGGGATCGAGAGCAGCCCGGCGCTGGTCGATGCGCTCAAGGCCAGCGTGCGCCGGGAGATTGGCGGCATCGCCGTGCCCGACCATATCCACCTCACGCCCGCCCTGCCGAAAACCCGCAGCGGCAAGATCATGCGCCGCATCCTGCGCAAGATCGCCGAAAACGAGTTTTCCGCCTTGGGAGATACATCAACGCTGGCCGATCCGTCGGTGGTGGACGCGCTGATCGAAGGACGGCTCAATCGCTAAAGCGCACCCCAGGGGACGCCGGTGCCGTGCAATCGGCTCGCCGGCAGGTTCACGGCACGGCCGATCGCGCCCACAGCCCGACCGGTGTCTCGCGGTAAACCGCGTCGCCATAGATGCGAAATCCGCAGCGCCGCGCCACAACGATGCTGGCGGCGTTTGCCGGGCTGATCATCGCGGCGGTACGGGCAAAGCGTGCATCGCCTTCCGCAGCGCGCGCATCCGCCCACGCCAGCACGCAGGCGACCGCATCGCTGGCATAGCCCTGGCCCTGTGCTTCCGGGTGAAAGCTCCATCCCGCCTCCGGGCAGCCGAAATCCGGTACGCCCGTCCGCTCGCCATGCAGGAACCCCACGTCACCGATATGCTCATCCTCGCCGGCACGCACCACGGTCCACATGCCATAGCCCATCAACTGCCAATGGCCGACATAGCGCAGCAGCCGGTTCCAGCTGTCCTCGCGGCTGAACGGCTTGCCGCCGAAATGCGTGACCACCACCGGATGCGACCACATCACCGTCAGCCGCTCAAAATCATCCAGACGCGGCGCGCGCAGCCGCAGACGATCGGTGGCAAGGATGGGGGCCTCGGTCATGTAGCGAATCATAGGCAGTCGCTCTGCCGGTTTCCAGTAACCGCTTTGTGACAGCGCGGTGGCCGCATGCTAGCGATAACCCGGATGATCCGGCTTGCCCGCCCAGACGATCTGCCGCTGCTGCCTGCAATAGAGGCTTCGGCGGCAACGCTGTTTGCCGGCACCGACTTGGCGCATCTGGTGGGTGGCCCCACCACCGCGCCGGCAGAGCTGGCCCGCAGCTGCCGCGCCAGCACCTTGTGGGTGGCAGAAAGCGCCGGCCCCGCCGGTTTCCTGATGGGCACCACCATCGCCGGCTGGCTGCATCTGCAGGAAATGTCGGTGGCGCGCCGTGCGCAGCGGCGCGGCTTTGGCGCGGCGCTGATGAACGCCGCCATTGCCGCCGCGCCCGGTCTTGGCTGCACACGGATTTCGCTCACCACCGATCGGCTGCTGCCGTGGAATGCACCATTTTATGCCCGGCTGGGCTTTGCGATTGTGGCGGATGATGATCCATCGCTGCCAGCCTGGCTGGCCTCGCTGCCGGCGCGGGTGGCCGCCAGCGGTCTGGATCCGGCGCGGCGCTGCATCATGGTGCGCAGCGCATGACCGATCTGGAACGGCTGGCGGCGTGGCTGCCGAGCGTCGGGCTTGCGCTGGCGACAGGGGCCAAACTTACCCGGCTTGGCGGCGGCATCGCCAACCGCAACGAACGCATCGATCTGGCCACTGGCCCCGCTGTGCTACGCCGCCCGCCGCCGGGCCAGCTTGCCGCCGGCGCCAGCGACATGGCACGCGAGGCGAAGGTTCTTTCGGCGCTTGCACCGCAGTTTCCGCTGGCCCCACGCCTGATCGCCTATTGCAGCGACGAGACGGTGCTGGGCACGAAGTTTCAGCTGCTGGAATGGCGCGGTGGCATCGCCATCGGCGGCAATATGCCCGAAGACGCTGCAGATGGATTGGCGCTGGTAGACAGCACGCTGCAGGCGATGTCCGCGCTGCACGCGCTTGATCCCGACGCCGCCGGGCTGAGCGATCTGGGCAAGCCGGAAGGCTTTTTCGCCCGCCAGCTGAAGGGCTGGACAGACCGCGCAGCGGCGGTGTGGCCGGCCGGCCGGCCGGACAGTGCTGCCAATCTGATCGCCGCTCTGGCCGCCGCGGTACCGCCTGAAATCGGGCTGCCGGTGCTGCTTCACATGGATCTGAAGCCCGACAATCTGCTCGTCGATCCCGTCACCATGCAGGCGAAGGCGATGATCGATTGGGATATGGCCACGCGCGGGCCGCGGGCCTTCGATCTCGCCATCCTGCTGTCGTACTGGATCGAACCGGGCGATCCTGCCGATGTTCAGGCGTTGCTGGCGCTACCCTCACTCACCCCCGGCTGGCCGGGCCGGGCTGCAGTGGCCGCCCGGTACCGCGCGATCAGCGGGCACGACCCGGGCGATCTTGTGTGGCCCACGGCGCTGGCCCGGCTGCGGCTGGCAACGGCGTGGATGCAGCTTTACCGAAAATGGCAGCGCGGCGAGATGGATTCCAATCGCTATCAGGGGTTCGAAACACTGGCGCTGGCTATTTTGGCTCATGCGCTGATCCAATTCAGGAAAGGCGCGACGTGACCGATTTCACCCTGCCGGAAGACACCAGAACGCTGGCCCGCCGCGTGCGCCAGTTTGTGATCGACAAGATCATCCCGTTCGAACGCGATCCGCGCCTCACGCAGCACGGCCCCAACGATGATCTGCGCGCCGAACTGGTGGCACTGGCCCGCGCCGAAGGCCTGCTCACACCGCAGGCTCCCAGGGCGCTGGGCGGGATGGGCTTCGATCACGCCACGCAGGCAGCGGTGTTCGAAGCTGCCGGCTGGTCCACGCTGGGCCCGGTGGCGATGAACTGCGCTGCCCCCGATGAAGGCAATATGTATCTGCTGTCGCGCATCGCCCGCCCCGACCAGGTGCAGCAATTTCTGGCCCCCATGGTGGCCGGCCACCGCCGCAGCGTGTTCGCCATGACCGAGCCCGAAGGCGCCGGCAGCGATCCCGGCCAGCTCAAAACCCGCGCGGTGTTCAACGGCAATGATTATGTAATCTCAGGCCTGAAATGGCTGATTACCGGGGCCAATGGCGCAAAGACCTGGATCATCATGGCCAATGTCGAGCCCAGCAGCCACGGCCCGCACGGCCCCACGCTGTTCCTGTGCGAAGGCGATACGCCAGGCATCCACATTGAACGTGTCATGGATTCGATGGATCGCAATTATGTGGAGGGGCACTGCGTCGTGCGCTTCGATGGCCTGCGGCTCGGCCCGTCACAGGTGCTGGGCGAGGTTGGCTCGGCGCTGCGCTATGCCCAGATGCGGCTGGCACCTGCGCGGCTGACGCACTGCATGCGCTGGCTGGGCGCGGCGGCGCGCTGCCAGCATATCGCGCTGGAACATGCCCGCACCCGCACCGCCTTCGGCAAGCCGCTGATCCAGCACCAGGGCGTCAATTTCATGCTGGCCGACAATGAAATCGCCATGCATCAGGCACGGCTGGCGATCCGCCACGTTGCCTGGCTGCTCGATAATGATGTGCGCGCCCGCCACGAAAGCAGCATCGTGAAGGCCAGCGTGTCGGAAGAACTGTTCAAGGTGGCTGATCGCTGCGTGCAGATACTGGGCGGCATCGGCGTGACGAACGAGACGGTGGTGGAAATGATCTTCCGCGACATGCGCCCCTTCCGCCTCTACGACGGCCCGACCGAGGTGCACAAATATGCCATCGCCGTCCAGCTGGAGCGCAGCGGCACGGCCTTTGCCGATCCGGCGGGCTGGTGAGTCAAAAGCGCAGCCCGGTCGCCCGCGCCAAATCGGCCAGCGCCTGGGCTTCGCTTACCACCTTGATCGCCGTCATGCCCATGGCGGCAGCCGGTTTGCAGTTGATGCCCAGATCATCCAGATACACGCAGGCCGTCGGCGC
>DAITMD010000068.1:0-1583 GCA_036835345.1 Sandarakinorhabdus sp.
AGGCAGCGCGCCCCGCCCAGCCGGGGCAGGCGTTTGGCGATGGCCGGCTGCGGCTGCCCGCGGCCCGGCCGGCGGCAGAGGGCGGCTTTGCACCCGATCAGCTCTGGTCCAGCGGCAGACTGTCGAACGCCCATGCCAGCCTGTCGAACAATTGCGGCGCCTGCCATGCCCAGGCCTTTGTTTCGGTGACCGACAGCGCCTGCCAGGCCTGCCATGTGAAGGATGCCCTGCCCGATCACGCCGCGCCGGCGCGGATGGCGCAGGGCCGGCTGCCGGCCAGCGGGATCACGGCCGCCGCGCACCGGGCCTTCAATCTGCCGGACGGCCGCTGCACATCGTGCCACAAGGAACATGAAGGCGAAGCCACGGTGCTGACAGTGGCTCAGGGGTTCTGCACCGATTGCCATGCCGGGCTGACATCGCGCCTGCCCGATACGCCGGTTGCCAACGTGCCCGGCTGGGCCGAGCACCCGGATTTCCGGCCAACCCTGGTCAGCACGCCGTCGCTCACCGCGCCCGGCTTCACCCGCACCGCGCTGGCCGGTGCCCGCGAAAACTCCGGGCTGATCTATCCCCACGCCCTGCACCAGTCCGCCACCAATGCCGTGGCCAACATGGCGCAGAAACAGGGCCTGCCCACCGGCAGCAACGGCGCGCTGCCCTGCCGCTATTGCCACGAAGGCGATGCCGGCAAGATCAGGTTTCAGCCCATCGCCATGGAAAAACACTGCGGCGATTGCCACGATCTGGCCTTTGCCCGCGATGGTGCCACCGTCCGCACCCTGCCGCACGGCAAGCCGGCGCAGGTGGCCGGGATCATCCGCGATTTCTGGCTGGGGCAATCGGTGGCCCCGCGCGCAAATGTGTTCGCCTTTCCGCGCAGGACGCCAGGCGGCCCGGCAGCCGTCCCGCTTCGCGTGTCCGGCAACGCGCGGCAATTGGCCGATGCCGCCGCGGCGCGCGCCTTCACCGGGCGCGAACAGGGCGGCAACGGCCTGTGCGCCGATTGCCACGCCATCACCAACACCGGCGCTGCCGATATCACCCGGCGCTTTGCGGTCGCGCCAGTCAGCATCAACGATCATTATCTGCCGCAGGGCCGCTTCCCGCACGGCAAGCACCAGAGCTTCGGCGGCAAGACCGGGCAGGCCGCCTGCCTGGCCTGCCACGGCGGCGCGCTCACTTCCAAACGCGCCGCCGATGTGCTGATCCCCGGCGTCGAAAACTGCCGGCAATGCCACGGCGCGCCCGCCGTCAGCGGTGTGGCCGGGGCGCTGCTCACCAATCAGCCGAGGGCCGGGGCCAGTTGCGACACCTGCCATGCCTATCACGACGGGGTTGTCCCGGCCGGCGCGCCGCCGCCCGGCCATGGCAGCGGCCGCGTGGCCGCATCACCGCCGCCAGGGCTCCGGTCTTGACCGGCTGGTTGCAATCGCGGCGCACCTGCGTCACTTTTGCCGTGTCCGGCGTATCTGGTGGCAACGGGCTATGTTCAGCCGGGTATAACGGGCGGGGGCCGCTCTGATGTTGATTGCCCAGGTGACCGATCTCCACCTTGGTTTCCAGCCGGACGATCCGGCGGA
>DAITMD010000068.1:1683-9559 GCA_036835345.1 Sandarakinorhabdus sp.
GGGCTGCACGGCGGCGCGCTCTCCGCCGATCAGGCGGCGTGGCTGGACACGACTTTGGCGGAAGACACCCGCCCCACCCTGCTGGTGCTGCATCACCCGCCCATCGCCACCGGCAACGGCTGGATGACCGAAAGCATCGATGCGCCGTGGGTGCAGCGCCTCGCCGCCGTGGTTGCCCGCCACCCGCACATCATCCGCATCGTGACCGGCCATCTGCACCGCGCCATCGTGACCGGCTGGCAGGGCACGACAGTGGCGGTCTGCCCGTCAACCGCGCCGCAGGTGGCCATCGATTTCCGCGGCATCGACGCCGAACATCCCGACGGCCGCGACATGATTGTCGCCGAACCGCCGGGCTTTGCCGTGCACTGGTGGACCGGCAGCGACCTGGTCACCCATTTCGGCGCCGGCGGCGAGCATCCGGTGCTGGCGCGTTACAATGCGCGCATGCAGCCAACGGTGCGGCATATATTGGCGGAGCGGGGCACGGACTGAGGGTCTGGGAAGGAAAGTGAAGCAAGGCGCGGCAAAGCCGCGCCGTCGGACGGGTTGTAGCCGGCGGGCTGAAATGCCCGCCGTTTCACCCGCTGGCCGCTTGCTCGGCGAGTCTGGAAACAGCAACGCTGTTTCCAGCCGCCTCGCTTCACACACGCATCGGCATCAACACATAGAGTGCCTTCGCATCATCGCCTTCACGGATCAGCGTTGGCGCGGACGCATCGGCCAGGTGCATGTCCACCTGATCGCCGCCCACCTGGCCCAATATGTCGAGCAGATAGCGATAGTTGAAACCCACCTCGATATCGGCGGCGGCATAATCGGCCGGCACGTCTTCGGATGCGGTGCCGTTTTCCGGGCTGGTGACCGACAATGTCACCTTGTCCCGGCCCAGCGCCAGTTTGACGGCGCGGGTCTTTTCGGTGGTGGCAATCGCCGCCACCCGGTCCACGCCTTCGGCCAGCGTCCTGGCGTCGATCTTCAGCAATTTGTCGTTCGCGGTCGGGATCACCCGGTTGTAATCGGGGAAGGTGCCGTCGATCAGCTTGCTGGTGAGCGTGCTATCTGCGGAGAAGCGGAAGCGGATCTTGGCCGGCGACAGGGAGATTTCCACCGGCGCATCACCGGCCATCTCGTCCAGCAGCTTGCGCACTTCGTTCACGCATTTGCGCGGGATGATCACGCCCGGCATGTCGGCCGCGCCGGCCGGCAGGTCCAGCTCGATCCGCGCCAACCGGTGGCCATCGGTGGCCACGCCGCGCAGCTTGGGGCTGGGTCCAGAAGTGGCGTGCACATGGATGCCGTTCAGATAATAGCGTGTTTCTTCGGTGGAGATGGCGAACTTGATCGAATCGATCATCTCCTTCAGCTCGCCCGCCGAAAGGGTGAAGCGCACCGGCAGATCGGTTTCGGCAATCACCGGGAAATCGTCGCGCTTCAGGGTCGAAAGGCTGAACCGGCTGCGGCCCGCCACCACGCTCATGCGCTCACCCGAAACCGCCAGTTCCACCTGGCTGCCGTCCGGCAGCTTGCGGGCGATATCGAACAATGTGTGGGCCGAAACCGTGGTGGCGCCGTTCATGTCGATGGCGGCGGGGATGGTTTCCACCACCTGCAGATCAAGATCGGTGGCCATCAGGCGCAATCCCTCGGCCCGCGCCTCGATCAGCACGTTCGACAGGATCGGGATGGTGTTGCGCCGCTCAACCACCGACTGGATATGCCCCAGGCACTTCAGCAGTGTCGCGCGTTCGACGGTGGCCTTCATTCCGATCCCTGTTGTAAAAGAGAAAACTGCGCGCACTATAATCATTCATGCGCCATGCGGTAGTGGCGATGTTCGGCAAATCTGGCAAGGATATCGGCCATGGATCTGATTCTCGCCCGCCACGCCGAAACCGTGTTCAACGCCGCCGCCCGCATGCAGGGCCACATGGCGCACACCCCCCTCACCCGCACCGGCATCGCCCAGGCCGAAGCCATGGGGGAGGCCCTGCGCCAAGTGCTGGGGGAGGCACCGGATATCGATCTGTGGGTGTCGCCATCCGGCCGCACCCAGCAGACGGCGGCAATCATCGGCGAGCATCTGGGCCTGAGCTTCTTCGATTGGAAGAAGGATGAACGCCTGCTGGAGATCGACGTGGGCGACTGGGAGGGGCGCTGGTATCAGGATATCGTCGCCGAACTGGGCCGGCCCATCGTGGACGCGGATCGCGGCCTGTTCACCGAAGCCGCACCCAATGGCGAATGGTTCCCGCAGATCGCCGATCGCCTGAACGACTGGCTGGCCAGCCTCGATCCCGCCCGCCCGGTGCTGGCCATCAGCCACGGCATCACCGCCGGCGTGCTCAGGGGCCTGCTGGTCGGCGGCGAAGACTGGCACGGCGTCCCCGTCGCTCCCCGCGCCCCGCAGGGCACCGTGTTCCGCATCAGGGACGGCGTTGAGGAAGCCCTGCACATCGGCAGCGGGCCAAGCGTGTCGCGCGCGGCATAGCGCGTATCAGCGGCGCGTCTGTCCTACACGGGCTGAACCTGTCATCATGGCGATGCCCGGTGTGCAGGTGCGGGCTGGCGTGCGCGGTCTCAACCATGCGAGACTCGTCAATTATGGAAAAATTGGCGGCGGATCGCGGCGCGGTGCCACCCCCTTTTGCGCTTCCGCCTGTCATCTTGCGCCACTAGAACGGGCGCACCAACTGGAGTTTCCCGCTATGTCCGACCCCGTCATCATCGCCGGCCATGCCCGCACGCCGATGGGCGGGTTTCAGGGCGCGCTGTCGGGCCTGACCGCGCCGCAACTGGGCGCGGCGGCGGTGCGGGCGGCGGTTGAGCGGTCTGGCGCCGCGCCGGATGCCATCGAGCAGATCATCATGGGCTGTGTGCTGCCGGCAGGCCAGGGCCAGGCGCCGGCGCGGCAGGCGGCGCTGGGGGCTGGGTTGCCGCTCCACGTGGAGGCCACGACCGTCAACAAGATGTGCGGCAGCGGCATGCAGGCCACGATCATGGCGCATGATGCGCTGCTGGCCGGCTCGGCGCGGGTGATGGTGGCGGGCGGCATGGAGAGCATGACCAATGCGCCCTATCTCTTGATGAAGCATCGCGGCGGCGCGCGCATCGGCCATGATGCGGTGAAGGACAGCATGTATCTCGATGGGCTGGAGGATGCCTATGATCCCGGCCGGCTGATGGGCAGTTTTGCCGAGGAAAGCGCGCGGGATTACCAGTTTACGCGAAAGGCGCAGGATGATTTCGCGATTCTCAGCCTGGAGCGTGCCCAGAAGGCGATTGCCAGCGGTGCCTTCACGCAAGAGATCGTGCCGGTGGCAGTGCCGACGCGCGGCGGCGACGTGCTGGTGGAGACCGACGAGCAGCCCGGCAAGGCGAGGCTGGACAAGATTCCGACGCTGAAGCCCGCGTTCGCCAGGGACGGCACGATCACCGCCGCCAACGCCTCCTCGATCAGCGATGGCGCCGCCGCGCTGCTGCTCACCCGCCAGAGCGTGGCCGACGCGGAAGGCTGGGCCGTGAAGGCGCGCATCGTCGCCCACGCCGCCCACGCCCATGAACCATCGCGCTTCACCACCGCCCCGGTGCCGGCGATCCGCAAGCTGCTGGCCAAGGCAGGCTGGACGGTGGCCGACGTTGATCTGTTCGAGGTGAACGAGGCGTTCGCAGCCGTGGCGATGATCGCCATGCACGATCTGAACATCCCCCATGAAACGCTCAACATTCACGGCGGTGCCTGCGCGCTGGGCCATCCCATTGGCGCATCAGGCGCACGCATCCTGTCAACGCTGATTGCGGCGCTGGAACTGACGGGGGGCAAGCGCGGGGTGGCAGCCCTGTGCATCGGCGGCGGTGAGGCCACCGCTATGGCCGTGGAGCTGATCTGATGACGACATTGCACGGCAGGCGCGCGCTGGTGACTGGCGCGACCAGCGGCATCGGGCTGGCCATCGCCGCGGCGCTGGCCGAGGCCGGGGCGCGGGTGATGATAAACGGCTTTGGCGATGACGCGCAGATTGCAGCGGCGCAGGCCGCAGCCGGCGATGCGCTCCATCATGGTGCCGACATGTCGAAGCCGGCCGAAATTGCCGCGATGATGGCGGCGGCGCAGGCCGAGCTGGGCGGCATCGACATATTGATCAACAACGCCGGCATCCAGTTCGTCTCCCCGATCGAGGATTTCCCGCCGGAAAAATGGGACGCGATCCTGGCCATCAACCTGTCGTCCGCCTTCCACACCACACGGGCGGCGGTGCCGGGAATGAAAGCCGCCGGCTGGGGCCGGATCATCAACACCGCGTCGGCGCACAGCCTGGTCGCGTCGCCGTTCAAATCCGCCTATGTCGCGGCCAAGCACGCCATTGCCGGCTTTTCCAAGGCCATCGCGCTGGAAGTGGCGACGCACGGCATCACCGCCAACTGCATCTCGCCCGGCTATGTGTGGACCCCGCTGGTGGAAAAGCAGATCCCGGAAACCATGGCCGCGCGGGGGCTGACCCGCGATCAGGTGATCAACGATGTGCTGCTGCAGGCGCAGCCCACCCGCCAGTTCGTCACCGTGGAACAGGTGGCCGCCACCGCGATCTTCCTGTGCAGCGATGCCGCCAGCCAGATTACCGGCGCCAATATCGTGATGGATGGCGGCTGGACGGCGGCCTGAAATATTCCGTCCCCGTTATCCCCGTTATCCACAGGCAAGACGGCGAATATTTCACTTTGACGACTCGGCAAAAGGTGACACCATTCACTTGTAGCCGGGAATTGACGGCGGCAGAAATGCCGAACGGAAACAAGCGGTTGCAGCTGATCTGAAGGGCAAGTTCCAGGCTTCGGCAGGGAATTGAAACGGTAGGATTGGCAGGTTGGAAAGCCGGGACGGCCGGGCGATCACGATTGTCTTAGGGCAGGCGCGATAGACCGGGCAGACAGGGCATTCAGCCAGGGCCGGAACGCCGGTTCGCTGTGGCCGCAGCCACGGGGGCAACCCCAGACGTTGCAGGCAGGCGGGCATGGGCACGGACCACATGGCGGCAAGGCCAGCCAGCCGGAAACAGGATGCCCGCGCCAGCGGCAGCCTGAAGAGGGCAGGACGGAGCGGCTGCCAGGGCCAGGGCGCCCGAACCAGTGCAGCAAGACGCCAGGGCGGGAGCCGGACGCGTCGGGCCAAACGGGACGGAGCAAGTGGGTCCAGCGAAGGCGGCACGGCAGGGCTTCGGACCTGCCGCGTCCGCCGGAAGCGAAAAAGTGCCGTGGTTTCGCAAGAGGCCAGCCGCTGCAGCCCCTGCCGAAAGGCAGACGAGCGCAGGCGCGCCGACTGCATTGCAGGGCACGACACAGTGGCGGCTGGTGGCAACACCAGCCGCCATTACTGTGTACAGTCCCGCTGGTTCAGGGCTTCACATCTGGCGGCAGCTCGCCCGCCATCCCGGCTGAAACAGCTTCCGCCGCCGCCATTGCCCGCAGCAGATTGCCCCCGGCAATCTTTTCGCAATCGGCTTCGGAATAGCCCCGGCGCAGCAGCTCTGCGATCAGCGCCGGGTAGGTTTCCACACCCTCCAGCCCGGTGGGCGTTGAATCGATCCCGTCCAGATCGCCGCCAATGCCGACATGATCGATGCCCGCCATCTTCACCAGCCGGTCGATATGATCGGCCACATCCTTGATGCCCACCGCCGGGCGCGGGTTCTTCGCGTCCCAATCGGCCATGGCAGCGGCCTGCCGCGGCAGATCGGCAATATAAAGCGCGCCCAGCCGGTTGCGTTCGCCCACCCTTGCCGCTTCATGCGCCTGCCGGGCGCTGTTGATGAAGCCGGGCACATAGGTGACCATCACCACCCCGCCATTGGCCTTCATCAGGCCCAGCACATCATCGGGCACGGACCGCACATGATCGGCCACGCCGCGCGCCGAGGAATGGCTGAAGATCACCGGTGCCTTGGTGGCGGCGAGCACCGCTTTCATCGTGCCGGGCGACACGTGGGACAGATCGACCAGCATGCCGATGCGGTTCATCTCGCGGATCACCGCCCTGCCATAATCGGTCAGCGGCTGCGAGCGGGCCGGTTCGTTGGCGCTATCGGCCCAATCATTGTGCCTGGTGTGGGTCAACGTCATGTAACGCACGCCCAGTGCGTGATACATGCGCAAAACGGGGAGCGAATTGTCGATCTGGCTGCCGCCCTCCACGCCCATCAGGCTGGCCACCTTGCCGGTTTTCTGGATGCGGCGGATATCGGCGGCGGTGCTGGCCAGTTCGAAATCCGCCGGATATTTCGCCACAAAGCCGCGCACGATGTCGATCTGTTCGATGGTCGCCTTCACCGCCGCCGGGCCGGTCACGCTTGCCGGCACATAGACGCTCCAGAACTGCCCGCCCACGCGGCCCTGGTGCAGGCGGGGGATATCGGTCATCAGCGGGCGCTTGAAGCTGCGGCTGTCGCTCTTGAGGTCCTGCCTCCACCAGCTTTCGCCGAACGACTGACGCAGCGCGCCCGGCCAGTCGTTGTGACCGTCGATGATCGGCTGCCGCTTCAGCACGGTTTCCGCCCGTTTAAGAAAGGGATCATCCTGCGCAAAGGCCGGCGCGGCGATGAGCAGGGCAAGAAGCGGGAGTATATGTTTCATGCACGCCACTGTGGCACCCTGCCGCCCTCTCTTGCAAGACAGGTGACGGCCCCCGCACACTGGTCACATAACGTGGGCCAAACCTGCCTGCCGAAAGGGATCCCAATGCTTGAAGCCAGCGACCGCCGCGTTTATGGCCCCGATGAAACCGCCTTCCGCGACACGGTGCGCAAGGTTTTCGACAAGGAACTGATCCCCAACCTCGATCGCTTCGAAGAGGAGGGACTGGTCTCTCGCGATTTCTGGCGCGCCTGCGGCGATGCCGGCCTGCTGTGCCCCGGCGTGCCGGAGGAATATGGCGGGCTGGGCCTGGATTTCCGGTATAACGCCATCGTGGACGAGGAACTGGCCTATGCCGGTTCGTCCGCCGGCATCACCCTGCAATCCGATATCATCGCCGATTATCTGATCGCTTATGGAAGCGAAGAGCAGAAGCAGAAATATCTGCCGAAAATGATCAGCGGCGAAGTGATCACCGCCATCGCCATGACCGAACCGGGTGCCGGCAGCGACCTGCAGGGCGTGAAGACCACGGCCCGCAAGGACGGCAATCATTACGTCATCAACGGCAGCAAGACCTATATCACCAACGGCCAGAACGCCGATCTGATCATCGTGGTCGCCAAGACCGATCCCGATGCCGGCGCCAAGGGCACCAGCCTGATCCTGGTGGAGGCCGAGCGCGAGGGTTTCGCGCGTGGCCGCAACCTCGACAAGATCGGCCAGAACAGCGCCGACACATCGGAACTATTCTTCAACGATGTGCGCGTGCCGATGACCAATTGCCTGGGCGAGGAAAACAAGGGCTTCATCTACCTGATGAGCCAACTGCCGCAGGAGCGCCTGTCCATTGCCATCTCCGCGCAGGCCGGGGCGCAGCGCGCCTTTGATGAAGCCGTGAAGTTCGTGAAGGATCGCAAGGCCTTCGGCAAGACAGTATGGGATTTCCAGAACACCCAGTTCACCCTGGCCGGCCTGAAGACCGAACTGCAAGTGGGCTGGGCGCACATCGACTGGGGCCTGCAGAAGCTGATTGAGGGCAAGCTGACTGCGGCCGAGGCCAGCGCCGCCAAATTGTGGCACACCGAATTGCAGGGCCGCGTGTGCGATGAAGCGCTGCAACTGCACGGCGGCGCCGGTTACATGAACGAATATCCCATCGCCCGCCTGTGGCGCGACGCGCGCGTGCAGCGCATTTACGGCGGCACCAGCGAGATCATGAAACTGGTGGTGGCGCGGACGATCTGAT
>DAITMD010000069.1:0-9540 GCA_036835345.1 Sandarakinorhabdus sp.
ATCACGTGGGCCGCCGCGAAGTGCTGATCGACGAGTTCGGCAACCGGCGGTGAGGACTATTGGCACTTGAATCAATTTATGATTCAATGACTTCGAAAGGATAGATCGATGTCATTTGATGGCCGTCAGCAAGAAATTGACCAGAATTTCGACTTTTTTCAGAGTCAATTCAAGCGGTTGGATCAGGAGCATCGCGGAGAGTTTGCACTGCTTCGCCACCAGGAGATTATTGGATTTTTCAAACGCGTTGAAGATGCAGCCGCGGAAGCAGAGCAACGCTTTCCTGACCGTCTTTATTCCATCCAGATCGTGGAACCTGAACCCGTTGATCTGGGCTTCGTCGCCCGTGCCTGAAATCGGCGGTGTCCACGACGGGCGCCAGATTTTGGTTCCGGTTGTATTGGCGGGCGGAAAAGGTCAGGCCGTCAATCTCGTGCAAGCGACTGCTCTCATCGACACCGGCGCATCTCTCACAGCTATCGCGCCACAGCTCGCCGATGCCATGGGATTGGTGCCCGTTGGCAGACGCATTCTTGACACCGCCGCTGGTACACGTCGGGCAAACGCCTACAACTTCACACTTGGGTTTCAGATGCCCTCAGTTGGTGGGCTGGCCCAGCCACCACTTTTTTTGCAGAACGAGATTTATGGCATCGACTTCACAAAGGGAATGGCATTTGACGTGTTGATCGGCATGGACATTCTTTCGACTGGCGACTTGAAGATCAGCAGTAGCCGTCGCTGGCAATTCAATTTCTAGCCGCGCAGGAACAGCCCCGCCGTCAGCCCCAGGCCGATCACCACCACGGCGATCTTCAGCGCCCGTTCCGGCACCACCGCCAGCGCCCGCGCGCCCAGATAGCCGCCGGCCATCGCGCCCGCACCCACCACCAGCGCGTGCATCCACGCCACATTGCCGGTAAGCGCAAACAGCAGCGCCGCCGTGGTGTTCGACAGCGCCACCAGCACATTCTTGGTGCCGCCGGCGTGGCGAACGGAAAGCCCGGCAATGGTCAGGCTGGCCAGCGTCAATATGCCGGCACCGCCGCCGAAAAACCCGCTGTAAAGGGCAATCATCGATTGGGTCGCGACCGTCACCCAGGCCGGCGGCGGCGGCTTGTCAGCGGACTTCCTGGGGCCAAAGGCGCCCCACGCAAACACCGCGGTGGCCAGCAGCACCAGCCACGGCACCATCGCTGAAAACACCCGCACCGGCGTGGCATTGAGCAGCGCCGCGCCGGCCACCCCGCCCAGCAGCGCGATGATCGCCAGGCTGCGAAAGCTCAGCCGCTGCGCGCCCGTCACCAGCTTGCGCCCGGCCATGCCGGTGGTGATCTGGCCGGGGAACAGCGCCATCGTGGAGGTGATGTTGGCCAATTTGGGATCAAGGCCTGCCGCGATCAGCGCCGGCAGAGTGATGAAGCTGCCGCCGCCGGCCAGCGCATTCTGCGCGCCCGCCCACAGGCCGGCGATCGCCAGCAAGGCCAGAAATTGCGGTTCGATGCCTGCGGTCACCCCAAAGCCTGCCTTTTGCCCACATGCGGTCACGGCGCTGCCGCAGCGGGTCACCGCAAGCGCACACGCGGCAACGAATTGCACCGAAATTGCGGCTTTGGCGATGTTTTTTGGCGCTGACACGGCTTGGCGAACCCGGCCTTTGCGATTAACTTGGCAGCCATGCAAATATTGCGCCAAACCCCTGAACGCCGCCCATGAGCGCCACCGAAACCATGGCCCGCGATGGCCGGCCGGCGGACAGCGTGCTGCGCGGCCTGTCCGTGGACGGGATTGGCAAGCGTTACGACAAGACGGTGGTGCTGCGCGACGTGTCATTGTCGGTCCGGCGCGGCGAAGTCGTTGGTTTACTTGGACCAAATGGCGCCGGCAAGACCACCTGCTTCTATTCGATCATGGGCCTCGCCATGCCGGATTCGGGCCGCATCCTGCTGGATGGCCACGATATCACCGGCCTGCCAATGTATCGCCGCGCCGCGCTTGGCCTGGGCTATCTGCCGCAGGAAACCTCGATCTTCCGCGGCATGACGGTTGAACAAAATATCATGGCCGTGCTGGAAATCGCCGAGCCCGACAAGGCCCTGCGTGCTGCGAGGCTAGAAGAATTATTGAGCGATTTCAATATCTCCCGCCTGCGCGGCGCGCCAGCCACGGCGCTGTCCGGCGGCGAACGGCGGCGCGCGGAGATCGCCCGGGCGCTCGCCGCCAACCCATCGATCATGCTGCTTGACGAACCCTTTGCCGGGATCGACCCCATCTCGATCGCCGATATCCGCGCGCTGGTGGTGCAGCTGCGTTCGCGCGACATCGGGGTGCTGATCACCGATCATAACGTGCGGGAAACATTGGAAATCGTGAACCGCGCCTGCATCATCTATGATGGCCGGGTGCTGTTCGAAGGCACCCCCGAAGCGCTGGTTGCCGACGAGACGGTGCGCCGCGTCTATCTGGGCGAGGATTTCAGCCTGTGATGGCCGGCTGAAATGGGGCTGGGGCCGCGCCTGGAGCTGCGGACATCGCAAGCGCTTGTGATGACCCCCCAGCTGCAGCTGGCGATCAAGCTGCTGACGCTCACCAATGTCGAGCTGGAGGGCTGGATCGGCGAAGAACTGGAACGAAATCCATTGCTTGTGGCCGGCGAGGGCGGCGAACAGCCGGATGCGCCGAGCGGCGTCGATGCCCAGCCCGACACCCCGTCCGCCATCGAAGACCCCACCCGCACCGGCCTTGAACAATTGCTGAAAGACGGCCTGCCTGCCGGCGATGCGCCGCTGGAAGCCGATTTCGGCGCGGAACGCTTCCACCATGATTGCGCCTCTGATCAACCGGCAGATTGGGGCGACCGCGCCAATGGTGGCGGCGGCGATGAAGGCTTTGATTTTGAACGCGTTGCCGATGGCGGGCCGACTCTGGCCGACGTGCTGGAACGCCAGGCGGTCAGCGCCTTTGCCGGCATCGATCTCGCCATCGCGCGGTTCATCATCGATGGGCTGGACGAATGCGGCTATCTGGCCGAACCGCTTGACGAGATTGCCGACCGACTGGACGTCAGCCCGGCGCGGGCCGAGGCGGTGCTGGCACAGGTGCAGATGTTCGATCCGGTTGGGGTGGCGGCGCGCAGCCTTTCGGAATGTCTCATCGCCCAGGCCCGGGCTGCCGATCGCTGCGACCCGGCGATGCACAAGCTGTTGACAAATCTTGATCTTGTTGCACGCAGCGATGTCAACGCGCTGGTGCGTCTGTGCCGGGTGGAGCGCGAAGACGTGCTGGACATGATCCGCGAGTTGAAGGCCTATGACCCCAAGCCGGGCCTGCGTTTCGCCGCCGAAGCCGCCACGCCGGTGGTGCCCGATGTGTTCGTGATCCGGGGGCCGGGCGGCGGCTGGCAGATCAGCCTGAATCAGGCCACGCTGCCGCGCCTGATCATCGATCGGGATTATCAGGCCGAACTGGCTAGCGGCGCCGACAAGGCCACCCACAGCTTCCTGAATGAATGTGTCGCCAGCGCCAACTGGCTGCTCAAGGCCCTTGATCAGCGTGCGCGCACCATCATCCGGGTCGCCACCGAAGTGGTGCGGCTGCAGCAGGGATTCTTCGAAACCGGTGTCAGCCAGTTGAAGCCCCTCACGCTTCGGCAAGTGGCGGAACTGGTCGAGATGCATGAATCGACCATCAGCCGGGTGACCAGCCACAAATATCTGCTGTGCGAACGCGGCCTGTTTGAACTGAAATATTTCTTCACCTCGGGCGTGGCGTCGGGTGATGGCGAAACCGCCTCGGCGCTGGCCGTGAAGGATCGCATCGCCCGGCTGATCGCGGCGGAAGGCGACAATGTGCTTTCCGATGACAGTCTTGTCGATCTGCTGAACGGCGAAGGCTTTGATATCGCCCGGCGTACGGTGGCCAAATATCGCGAAGCGCTCGGCCTTGGTTCATCGGTGCAGCGGCGGCGGGCGCGGGCGCTCAAGGCAGCCTGAAATCACCATCGCCGGACCGAAACCGGGGTCAGGCTTCACCACAGGTTAAACCATGCTAGACCAGCAGCGTGCCGATGGCTCGCCTGCTTGCCCTGATTCTGCTGTTTGGCAGCCTGTTCCTGCCGCTCCCGGCGGCGGCGCAATCGATCCTGCGCGATGCCGAGACAGAGGCGTTCTTCCGCGACATCAGCAAGGATCTGGTGATCGCGGCCGGGCTTGATCCAAGGAATGTTCAGTTCGTGCTGGTGGGTGATGGCAGCATCAACGCCTTTGTGACCGGCGGGCAGAATGTGTTCATCCATTCTGGCCTGATCATCGCAGCCGACAATGTGAACGAGTTGCAGGGCGTGATCGCGCACGAATTGGGTCATATCGCCGCCGGCCACAGCGTGCGCTTTGGCGAGGGCGCCGGCCCGGCCAGCAAGATTTCGCTGCTCAGCCTGATCGGCGCTGCCGCTGCGATTGCTGCCGGTGCCGGAGAGGCCGGAATGGCCATATTGGGCCTGGGCACCGCGGCAGCGCAGGGGAAGTTCCTGGCCTTCACCCGCGATCAGGAAAGCCGCACCGATCAGGCCGGCGCGGTCTATCTGTCGAAGGCCGGCATTTCCGGTCGCGGCTCCATCGAGTTTTTCAAGAAGCTGCAGAATCAGGAGTTTCGCCTCGCCATCCCGCAGAACAACGAATATGCCCGCACCCACCCGCTGTCGGGCACGCGCATTGCAAATCTGCTGGCGGTGTACGAACGCGATCCGGCCTGGAACAAGGCCGCCGACAGGGCGCTGCAGGCCCGGTTCGAACGGATCAAGGGCAAGCTGATCGGTTACGTCGAGGAGCCGAGGGTGGTGATGATCCGCTATCCCGAGGGGACAAACACGCCGGCCGCACGTTATGCGCGGGCCTACGCGTGGCACCGGTCAGGCTATCCGGATCAGGCCATGGCCGAAGCGGCGAAGCTGGTCGCGCTCAACCCACAGGACCCATATTTCCTGGAGCTTGAGGGGCAGATTCTGCTGGAAAACGGCAAGGTGGAAGAGGCCCTGCCGGTGCTGCGACAGGCCGTGGCGCGCGCGCCGGGTGAACCGATGATCCTCACCCTTTTGGGCCACGCTCTGGTCACCAGCGAAACTCCGGCGTTGCAGGCCGAAGCCGAACCGCTGCTGAAGAAGGCGGTGAGCCTGGACCGGGAGAACCCGTTCACCTGGTACCAGCTGGGCGTGATCTATGATCGGCGCGGAGACAAGCCGCGTGCCGCCCTGGCCGCTGCCGAGCGGTTCAGCCTGGAGGGCAATGCCATGGGCGCGGCCATGAATGCCCGGATCGCGCGGGCCGGCTTGCCGGCGGGAACGCCTGACTTTATCCGGGCCGACGATATCATGCTGGTGGCCACAGACGCGCTGGAACAGCAGAAGCGCAAGAAGAGGTAAGGGCAGATGGCAGGATTCTGGAAGCGCCGGCTGAGCATGGCGGCAGGCATCACGCTGGCGCTTGGTGGCACCGCGCTGGGTGCAGGCGGTGCGGCCCTGGCTGCCGGTCAGGCGCCGCAGCGCGCTGACCGGGCCGAAATCGAAGCCATCGTGCGCGACTATATCCTGAACCACCCGGAGATCATTCCCGAAGCCGTTGCCCGGCTGGAACAGGCGGAAGCCCGCAAGCTTCTGGCCGCCAACCGCAAGGCGATTGAAACGCCCTTCCCGGGGGCCATGGCCGGCAACCCGGATGGCGACGTCAAGCTGGTGGTGTTTTTCGACTATGCCTGCCCCTATTGCCGGCAGGGCCATGCCGATGTGTCGCGGCTGATGCGCGAAGACCCCAAATTGGCCATCATCTACCGTGATTTCCCGGTGCTTTCGCCGGCCAGTACGGAAGCGGCAATGGCCAGCCTCTCGGCAGCGCAGCAGGGTCGTTATAGCCGTTTTCATGATGCCATGTTCGACAGTCCGGGCCGGGTCAGCCTGGCGCGGACGCTGGGCATCGTGAAAGGTGTTGGCCTGAGCGAGGACCGTACCACCGCTGATCTGAAAAGTGAGGCGCTGAAGGCAGAAATCAACCGCAATCTTGAATTGGGCCGCTCGCTGGGGCTAAGCGGCACGCCCAGCTATATCGTTGGCAATCGCATCCTTTCGGGTGCTGTCGGCTATGACAAGTTAAAGGACGCAGTTGCGGCCGCCCGAGCCGAAAAGGGCCGCTGATGGGCCAGTTTCGCGGCTTCGACGGCGTCGCACTGGCGGTTGAAGAGCTAGGCAGCGGCCGGCCCGTCATCCTGCTGCATGGATTGTTTTCCAGCGGTGAGATGAATTGGCGACGCTATGGCGCGGCCGCTGAAATTGCCGCTGCCGGTTACCGGGTGATCATGCCGGATTTCCGCGCCCACGGCAGCAGTGCCGCGCCGCATGATCCGGCAGCCTATCCACCCGACGTGCTGGCCAAAGACATCGAAGCGCTGATCGAACAACTCGGGCTGACGGATTTTGATCTGTGCGGCTATTCGATGGGCGCCCGCACGGCTATCCGCCTGCTGGCCCGCGGCCTGCGACCGGCGCGCTCTGTCATTGCCGGCATGGGGCTGGATGGCCTGACCGGCGGCACCGAACGGGCGGCCTTCTTTCAATCGGTCCTGGCGCGGCCTGAGGGCTGGGCCCCCGGCAGCCCCGAAGCCTATGCCGCGGCCTTCATGCGCCAGAACAAGGTGGACCGGACGGCGGTCAGCCTGTTGCTGAACAGCCAGCAATCAACGCCTCTGGACACGCTGCGAACCATCGACACGCGCATATTGGTGCTGTGTGGGCAGGAGGATCGGGACAATGGCTCGGCACCGGCGCTGGCGCTGGAATTGCCCAACGCCGCGCTGGTGGAGATCCCGGGCAATCACATGAGCGCAGTAACCAAACCGGATTTTGGTGCCGCCATTGCAGCTTGGCTGGGCCACGGATTTTAGGAAATGGCGGGCTGTGTCAACATGTTCGCCCGACCCAGTGCAGGGCCGCGCCATGCCGGGCCAGCCAGCGCCGCGCCTCGGCGGCGCGCGGATCGAGCTGGCGGTTGAGTGCGTGAAATGCCGGTGAATGATTGGGATGCACCAGATGCGCTGCCTCGTGCGCCGCGATGGACTGGCGCACCCACGCCGGCGCCAGGATCAGACGCCACGAATAGCTGATGGTGGCGCCGCCCAGGCGGTTCCAGCCGGCACAGCTGCCCCAGCGGCTGGCCTGATCGCCGATGGACACGCGCGCCACAGGGCGGCCCAGCTGCGCCGCCAATGCCTGCGTTGCCGCGGTGAGATCGGCCCGGGCGCGGGCCTTGAGCCAACGGGTGATGCGTTGATCCAGAGCTTCAAGCGGGCCGCCCACCCGCAGCACGCCATTGGCAAGTTGCGGTGTGCGCGGGTGATCGGCGTGCCAATCAAGGCACACCATGGCTCCATCAATCGGTATCACCCCCCCCGGAACAAAGGGTTGCGGTTGCGGCCAGCGCGCAATCCGTGTCTCCAGCCAGCCGTGGTGGGCCTTCAGCAAAGCGGCCGCAGCATCCTCACCGCCACGCACCGGCAATGACAGTTCGATGCTGCCCGACACGCTGTTGGCCTTCAGCTTGACCATCCGCGTGGCCGGCCGGCGTGTGGCCACGACCGACACCATGCGGCCCGCGATCAGCAGTTGGGCGGGAAGTTCGGCCTTGCGCCAGCGCAGCACGGGGCCCGGCCTTACAACGGCTTTTCGATGATATGGTCTTCCAGATCACCGACGTGGTCTTCGCTGATCACCCGATTGGCCACGGATTCACGGGCGCGGTGAATGCTGCCCCGATCGCCGGTAATCAGGTGGTGCCAAGGCGCCAGCCCCTGGCCGCGGTGCACGCGCAGGTAGGAACAACTATCCGGCAACCAATCCAGCGTTTCCAGCCGCGCGGGCGTGAGGCGCACACAATCTGGCACCAGCGCCTTGCGGTTGCGGTAATCGCTGCATCTGGCCGTGGCGATATCCAGCAATCTGCAGCAGACGTTGGTGGGGAACACCTCGCCGGTATCCTCATCTTCCAGCTTGTGGACGCAGCATTTGCCGCAGCCGTCGCACAGGCTTTCCCATTGCTCCTTGCTCATGCGGTGGAGCGGGGTGGTTTCCCAGAACGGCCTATCGGACATGGGTAGCCAGCAAGTTGGTGACGGCCGCTGCCGTAAGGCCCTGATGCGGCAGGAAGGCCACGGCGCGGCCATCGGGCGCAAACAGATAGACCATGGCGCTGTGATCCATCAGATAATTTTCCGGATCACCCGTCTCCACCCGCTTTGAATAGACTCCAAAGGCCTTGGTGACGGCGGCAATCTGGGCCGGTGTGCCGGTAAGCCCGACAAGGCGCGGGTGAAAGGCGGCAACGAACGGTTTCATTACTGCCGGCGTATCTCGCTCAGGATCAATCGTGATGAAGATCGGTGCCACCATCGCGCCCTGGGCGGGATCAGCCGCCTCGAAGGCGCTCAGTCCGCGGCCCATCAGCGCCAGATCGGTGGGGCAGATATCAGGGCAAAAACCATAGCCGAAATAGATCAGCCGCCAGCGACCGGCGAAATCCTGTTCCCGCACGGATTTGCCATCCTGATCGATCAGGATAAAGGCACCGCCCAGTGTCGATCCGGCCAGATTCCCGGCGGGCGGCGCCGGCGCAGCAAAGCGCATCCAGCCCAGACCGGCCGCGATCAGCACAGCGAGCCCCAGCACCAACCAAAGCCGGCCCCGACCAAGACTGTTCATCCGGCGCTCAAGTGGTTATGCAGTATCATCATCTGTCCAATAGGCGGAAAGGCCAGCTTTTGTCGATGATCAGGCGAACCATCCTCGCAGCGTTGATGCTGGTCGTGGCCAGCCCCGCCGCCGCGCAATATTCCGACAGCTACAGTTTTCTGAAGGCGGTGAAAGACAAGGACGTCAACGCCGCCATCGAGCTGGCCGACAAGCCGGGCACCACTGTTGTGAACACCCGCGATGGCGGCACGGGCGAGGCTGCGATCCATATCGTCACGCGCCGCGGCGATCTTGGCTGGCTTGGTCTGCTGTATCAAAAAGGTGCCAATCTCAACATGAAGGATCAGGACGGCAACACTCCGCTGATCCTTGCATCCGTAACGCGCTGGCAAGAGGGAATTTCCACCCTTATCCGTCTGAAGGCGCAGGTGAATGCACAGAACCGCCTGGGCGAAACTGCGTTGCTGAAAGCCGTGCAGAGCCGCGATCTGACCATGGCGAAAGCGCTGATCGAGGCCGGCGCCAACCCCGATATTGCCGACAACAGCGGCACCAGCCCACGCAGCGCGGCAGACGCGGATCCGCGCGCCGCCGCCATCGCCAAGCTGTTCAAGGATATCCCGGTAAAGGCCCTGGGCAAGGCACAAGGACCCTCGCTGTAACCATGGGCCGGCTGGGCGGGCCCCCAGTCTTACCAACTTGCCACATGGGCGCACGGCGAAAGGACGTCTAGGCGATGTCCATGGAAAGGCCTTCGATTGCGGCAGCAGCCTTTGATCGCCCCGGCGTGCGCGTACGTACGCTTGCGAACA
>DAITMD010000070.1:0-9432 GCA_036835345.1 Sandarakinorhabdus sp.
TCGATGACATCGATGCCGCCGACGATCTGAAGCCGGCGATCTTCGCGGTCGATCTCTTCGGAGGAGCCAAAGCGCTTAAAATCCACCCAAACCAGTCCTTGTGCTCCCGGCAACACCGACATCTGGAAGCGCGGGCTTTGCTTTTTTGCCTGCTCGAAGCGCTTCTTAGCATTGCCCTTGAATGAAGTACCCACGGAAAAGCCCGCCTTCCGCAGTGCGTTCGTCAGCCGAACCGATTGAAGTTCAACGGACGCATCTTCGGGAATTACGACAAAATCGATCTGAGGCACCACCGGCTCCGCCACCAGCATCGCCAGCCGCTCGATCCCCGCCGCCCAGCCCACCGCCGGCGTGTCCGGCCCGCCCATGTGGCCGATCAGGCCATCATAGCGCCCGCCGCCCAGCACCGTGCCCTGCGCGCCCAGGCTGTCGGTGATGAATTCGAACACGCTGTGCCGATAATAATCCAGGCCCCGCACCAGCCGCGCATTGCGCTGCCACGCCACACCGCTGGCCTGCAGGCCCTTCTGAAGCTGCTCAAAAAACGCCCCGGCCTCCACGGTGAAAAAATCATCAATCTGCGGCGCCTGCGCCACCAGCGCCTGATCGCCTTCATCCTTGCTGTCCAGGATCCGCAGCGGGTTGGCCTCCAGCCGCCGCTGGCTGTCGTCGCTCAGTTCCCCGCGATGCGCCGCGAACCAGGCCGCGACCGCCGCGCTCCAGGCGGCGCGCGTTTCCGGATCGCCCATGGAATTGAGCGTCAACCGCACCTCGCCGGCCACGCCCAGTTCCTCCAGCAGCTGCTGGCCCAGCGCGATCACCTCCACGTCCGCCGCCGGCTCGGCCGCGCCCAGAATCTCTGCGTCCAGCTGGTGGAACTGCCGGAACCGGCCCTTCTGCGGGCGCTCGTAACGGAACAGCGGCCCCCATGTCGCCAGTTTCAGCGGCGCCAGCTGCTGCCAGCCATTTTCGATATAGGCGCGCGCGATGCCGGCGGTGAATTCCGGGCGCAGGCACATGGCATCGCCGCCGCGATCGGTGAATTCATACATTTCCTTGGACACGACGTCGGTGGTTTCCCCAAGGGAACGCGCAAACACCGCGCTCTGTTCGAACACCGGCACTTCCACCCGGCCAAAGCCATAGAGCTTGCGCACCTGGTTGAACGTCTCGATCACATGGTCAAAGCGGGCTGCAGCCTCGCCGATCATGTCCTGTGTGCCGCGTGGTTTCTGGGGCGCCTTGCTCATGGGCGCGGCAATAGGGCAGCGGCGCTGGCGGTGCAACGGCCCTTCCCTGTCCGGCCCACCCGCGCTAACCAGCGGCCATGCGCCATATCCTTCTGCTTGTCCCCGCCCTGCTGTCCGCACCGGTTGCCGCCCAGCGTTCACTGCCGCAGCCGCTGCCCATCGTCGATATGGTGCCGGCGGCGCGGGATGTGCCCTTTCCCGGCACGATCAGCGTGGCGGTGGATGCCACCGATACGCAGCGCGGCGTGTTCAAGGTGAGCGAACGCATCCCGGTGCCGCCGGAACTGGCCGGCAAGCGCATGGCGCTGCTGTTCCCGAAATGGCTGCCCGGCAAGCACGCGCCGCGCGGCGAGCTGGAAAAACTGGCCGGGTTGGAAATCCGCGCGAGCGGCGCGCTGCTGCAGTGGCAGCGCGATCCGCTTGACCCGTTCGCCTTCTGGGTGGACGTGCCGGCCGGCGCCCAGACGCTGGATTTGCGGTTTGAATTTCTGTCGGCCACCGCCGAGAATCAGGGCCGCATCGTCGTCACCTCCGACATGATGAACCTGCAGCCGAATAGCGTCTCGCTCTATCCGGCGGGGTGGTTCACGCGGCAGATCCCAACGCAGCTGTCGGTCACCTGGCCGACGGGATGGACAGCCGCCGGCGCGCTCAGGGAGGCCAGCCGCAGCGGGAACAGCATCGCCTATCAAACCGTCGATTATGAAACATTGGTCGACAGCCCGTTCTTTGCTGGCCGGCATTTCCAGAAATGGGATCTGGGCCAGAATGTCACCCTGAACGTCGTGGCCGACGATGCCCGCTTCCTGAAGGCCACACCGGAACAGATTGGCGCGCACAAGGCGCTGGTCACGCAGGCGATCAAGCTGTTCGGCACACGCCAATTTGATCATTATGATCTGCTGGTCAGCCTGACCGAGAAGATGGGCGGCATCGGGCTGGAGCATCACCGCTCGTCCGAAAACGGCGTTGATACCGGCTATTTCACCGACTGGAACCGCGGGCCGGGCCGGCGCAACCTGCTGCCGCACGAATTCACCCACAGCTGGAATGGCAAGCACCGGCGCGGCGCCGATCTGGTGATACCGGATTTCCGCACGCCGATGCGCAATTCGCTGCTGTGGGTGTATGAGGGGCAGACGCAGTTCTGGGGCTATGTGCTGCAGGCAAGGTCGGGGCTGGTGAGCGCGCAGGACACGCTGGATCAGCTGGCCAATATCGCCGCAACGCTGGACAATCGCCCGGCGCGCGGTTGGCGCAGCCTGGATGATACCACCAACGATCCGGTCATTTCGGCGCGCGCGCCCAAAGGCTGGCTCAGCTGGCAGCGCAGCGAGGATTATTACAACGAAGGCCTGCTGATCTGGCTGGAAGCCGATGGCATCATCCGGCGGGAAAGCCGCGGCGCCCGCAGCCTGGATGATTTCGCCCGCCGCTTCTTTGGCACCGGCGAAGGCGATTGGGGCGTGAAGCCCTATGATTTCAGCAGCCTGGTGGCCGATCTGAACGCCGTTCAGCCTTATGACTGGGCCGGCCTGCTGCGCACCCGGCTCACCGAAAAGGCCGGCGGCGCGCCGCTGAAGGGCCTGGAACTGGCGGGTTGGCAGCTGATCTTCACCGATGCGCCCACGCCGGCGTTCACCGATGCCAACCGCCGCATCCTCAACCTGTCCTTCTCTGGCGGTCTGATCATCGGCGCGGCCGGCAAGGTGGAGCAGGTGATCTGGAACACGCCGGCCTTTGCGGCAGGCCTCAGCGTTGGCGACGTGCTGCTGGCGGTGAACGAAGTGCCGTACAGCGATGATGCGATGAAGGCGGCCGTGACGGCAGCAAAGGGCGGAACCGCGCCGATCCGCCTGACGGTGAAAACCGATGACCGGGTGCGAACGCTGGACTGGGCGTGGCACGGCGGCCTGCGCTATCCGCGCCTGCAGCGCATCGCCCCGCTCGACAAGCGCAACCCCACGGGCCTTGAACGATTGCTGGCGCCGCGCGCATAAGCCGGCTGCAAGTCTGCGGTAGACAAGCCGGGCGGCTCACCGTAACCGGCGCGGCACATATTCAGGAGTTATTGGTCACATGCGTATCGACGCGATTCCGATTGGCGTTGCCCCGCCGCACGATGTCAATGTTGTCATCGAATGCCCGATGGGCGGCGAGCCGGTAAAATATGAACTGGACAAGGCCAGCGGCGCGCTGTTCGTCGATCGCATCCTGCACACGCCGATGCGCTATCCGTGCAATTATGGCTTCATCCCGCACACGCTGGCCGAAGATGGCGACCCAATCGATGCGCTGATCGTGGCGCGCACGCCGTTCATGCCCGGCTCCATCGCCCGCGTGCGGCCGGTGGGCGTGCTGATGATGGAAGATGATGGCGGCGGCGATGCCAAGCTGATCTGCGTGTCGGTGAACAAGGTGCACCCCTATTACGCCGACGTGGCGGAATATACCGATCTGCCCAAGATCGTCCTGGACCAGATCGAGCATTTCTTCACCCACTACAAGGATCTGGAGCCTGGCAAATGGGTGAAGTGCGAAGGCTTTGAGGGCCGCGCCACCGCCGAGCGGCTGATCCTGGAATCCATCGAACGCTACAATGCCGAAAAGGCCGGCAAGCTGCTGGTGGAGCACAAGGAACATCCCGGCTCGCCGCAGGCGTAGCGCGGCCAGTGCCCAACGCGCAGCGTTGGACACGGACTCGCGCAAGCCCGGACGGCGAGCGAAAAAGGCGGCCCCCACAGGCCGCCTTTTTTGACTCGTCCGACGGCGTGGCTCCGCCACGCCCTTCCTGTTCTTCTTTCTTGAACCCGAAACGGACTCGGCGGCTCTGCCGCCGGCCGTGCCCCCTACCCCGCCGCCGCCGCCTTCAGCGCATCCCCCTCCAGGCGCATCACCGTCCATTCGTCCATCGGCTTCGCACCGAGCTTTCGGTAAAAACCGATCGCCGGCTCGTTCCAGTCCAGCACCCACCATTCGAACCGGGCATAATCGCGCGTCACCGCCAGCTTCGCAATCGCAACCAGCAATGCCTTGCCAGCGCCAGAGCCGCGCGCCTCGGGCCGCACATAAAGATCATCCAGCCAGAAACCGGGCTTGCCGGTCCAGGTCGAAAATGTCCGGTAAAAGATCGCGAAGCCCAGCGCTGCGCCGTCTTCATCGGCAATCAGCGCCTCCACCAGCGGATCCGGCCCGAACAGGCCGGCGTGCAGATCGGCCTCGGTGGCTGTCACGGCATCGGGCTCGCGCTCATAGGCGGCAAGGTCGCGCGCGAATTGCAGCATCTGCGGCACATCGGCGGGCACCGCGGCACGGATGATCATTCGGCTGTTCCCCATCTGCGGCGCCGCCAGTGCAGGGCCACTGCCACCAGTCCGAACGCCAGCACCAGCCAGGCCAGCGCATCGGCCCAGCGCGTTTCAGCCGCGGTGATGAACAGGATCAGCGCCATGATCTTCGCCGCGCCGACCAGCGCCCAGAGCAGCAGCTGGACAAGATTGTGCGTCACAGCAGCCGCCCCATGGCGCGGAACATCCACATCACGCTGAAGAAGGCCAGCGACACCGACGGCACTGCAAAGATCCAGTAACGCAGCCCCCGATCCACCCGGTCCGGCAGCCACAGGCGTTTGAGCAGCCACGCCAGCGCCGCAGCGCCCACCAGCGCGGCAATCCACAGGATACGGTCTGTATCAAAGCCCAGTGACAGCGCCTCGATCAGCACCACCGCCGCGCCGATGCCGAAGCACCAGTATCCCACCGCATAGCCATAGGCGACCGCCTGTTGCCGAACCGGCTCCTCCACCCGGCGCGGCCGGGGCGGACCACCATGCATTATTCGGCAGCAACGGCGGCAGCAGCCGCCTCGTTGACGGCGTCGATTTCGGCGGCCTTGGCCTCCACCAGCTTGACGATATGTTCCAGCATCTGTTCGCTGTCGATCACGTGATCGCTGATGCCGGACAGGAACACCGCGTGCCGGCCGTTGCCGCCGCCGGTCAGGCCGATATCGGTCTCGCGCGCTTCGCCGGGGCCATTGACCACGCAGCCCAGCACCGAAAGCGACAGCGGCGTGGTGATGTGCGCCAGCCGTGTTTCCAGCGCCTCTACGGTGCGCACCACATCGAAACCCTGCCGCGCGCACGACGGGCACGACACGATGCGCACGCCGCGCGCCCGGATGCCCAGCGATTTCAGGATGTGATAGCCAACCTTCACTTCCTCGACCGGATCGGCCGACAGCGACACGCGGATCGTATCGCCCACCCCGGCCCACAGCAGCATGCCCAGCCCGATGGAGCTTTTCACCGTGCCGCCAATCAGCCCGCCGGCCTCCGTGATGCCCAGATGCAGCGGATAGTCACACACTTCGGCCAGGCCATTATAGGCCGCCACCGCCAGGAACACGTCGCTGGCCTTCACGCTGATCTTGAATTCGTGGAAATCCTCGTCCTGCAGATATTTCATGTGCTCCAGCGCGCTTTCCACCAGCGCTTCCGGGCAGGGCTCGCCATATTTTTCGAGCAGATGCTTTTCCAGACTGCCGGCATTCACCCCGATGCGGATGGCGCAGCCGTTGGCCTTGGCGGCGTTCACCACTTCGCGGATCCGCTCGCGGCTGCCGATATTGCCGGGATTGATGCGCAGGCACGCCGCCCCCGCGTCCGCCGCTTCCAGCGCGCGCTTGTAGTGGAAATGGATGTCGGCCACGATCGGCACCCTGGCGGCGCGGGTGATCTTGCCAAAGGCCGCGGTCGCCTCCTTCGTGGGGCAGCTCACCCGGATGATGTCGGCCCCCACCTCCTCGCAGGCGCGGATCTGATCGATGGTCGCCGCCGCGTCTTCGGTGGGCGTGTTGGTCATCGTCTGCACCGCGATCGGCGCATCGCCGCCCACCGGCACCTTGCCCACCATGATCTGGCGGCTCTTGCGGCGGGTGATGTCGCGCCAGGGACGAACGCTCATGGACATGCTCCGGTATCTGTTCGCGCCGGCCCTACCGCAAAGCCGGCCAAGCGCCAAGCGGTCACGGCGCCGCGTTGCCAAGCATCATGAGGCGGGCCGGCGGGCAAACAGCCGGCCCAACATGCGCCACACCAGCCACAGCAGCAGGCCGGTGGCCAGCGCCATCATGCCGGCCAGCGCCGCCGCCCATTCCGGATGCGCGGCCACCAGCCACAGCGCGCCGGCCACCAGGCCATCTTCGGCCAGCGACACGATCACGTTGCTGGCCGGTTCGGGACTGGTGTTGACCAGCGCCCGCCCCCCGGACTTGGCGGCATGGCCGGCCAGCGCCGCGCCGCCGCCCAGCAGCAGCACGGCGATCTGCCACACCGGATCACCGGGCGCGATCACCGCCAGCGCCATCAGCGCGCCGCCGATCGGCCGGATCAGCGTGTGCACACTGTCCCACAGGCTGTCAAGCCAGGCCACCTTGTCGGCCAGAAATTCCGCCAGCGTGCCCAGCCCGGCCAGCCCCAGCAGCGCCGGATGGCCCAGCATCGCCAGCGCATCCGGGGCTGGCAGCCCGGCATCCACGCCAAAACGCGCCCACAGCCCGGCCGCCAGCGCCACCGCATACAGCCGCCACCCCGCCAGCAACGACAGGCTGGCGGCAATGCCGACAAGTTCGATGGCGTTCACCGCCCCCCAATAACACAGGCCCACCCGCCCCGCGACATCGGCTATGGCTGCTGGCATGCGTGAACCCACCAATCCCGTTTCCATCGCCGCCGCCACTGTCATCCTGGCCCGCGCCGGGCCGGACGGCGTGCCGGAATTTCTGCTGGTGCAGCGCGGCGAGAATCTGGCCTTTGCCGGCGGGGCGCTGGTGTTTCCCGGCGGGCGCGTTGATGCCGCCGATATCCACATCGCCCGCAACCCCGCGCTGGCCAGCGGCTTTGCCGGTCTGGACGATGTCGATGCCGCCGCGCGTGTCACCTGCGCGCGCGAGGCGCTGGAGGAAACCGGCGTGCTGCTGACCGATGGCCCTGCCCCCGATCCCGCGGCATTGGCCAAGGCCCGCGCCGCACTGGCCAGCGGGCCGGATGAAGCCGAAGCGGTGAGCTTTGCCGGCATGCTGGGCGCCATGGGCCACAAGGTGGCGGCGGAACGCTTCGTGCCCTTCGCCCGCTGGGAACCGCCCGCCGCCGTCGCCATCGTGCGGCGCTTTGATACGCGCTTCTATCTGGCCGATGCCGGCCGCTCGGCCAGCGCGGCGATCACGCCGGATGGCTTTGAAGCCAAGGCCCTGCGCTGGACCACGGCGGCACAGGCGATAAGCGATTATCAGGCCGGGCGCGCCGCCATGGTGTTCCCCACCTGGTGCAACATGCACCGGCTGGCGCAATATCAATCGCTGGACACGCTGTTCGCCGCGGCCGCCGCCCTGCCCGCGCCCTATGTGCAGCCGGCGTTTGAAACCATCGACGGTGTCCAGTGGCTGACCATCCCCGAAGGCATTGATTATCCCGTCACCCGCGACCGCGTTGAAAGCCTGCGCCGCGAATGAGCGGGGGATATCAGCCGGCCAGCGCGTTGAGGGACAGACATATCAACCGGAGACTGTCATGCGCCTGATACTTGTTGCCGCCCTGCTTGCCGCCCCCGCCTTCGCCCAGGAACCGCCGGCTGCCGCCGATGCGGCCCCTGCTCCGGCCGCGCAATCACCCGCGGCCCAGCGCCTGATGGCCGCCGATACCAACAAGGACGGCAAGTGGAGCAAGGAGGAATGGCTGGCCGCCGGCCGCCGCGAACAGGGCTTCAACATGCTCGATGCGGACAAGGACGGGTTTGTATCCCGCCCGGAACTGGCCGAGGGGATGAAGCGCATGCGCGCGATGGGGATGAACCCACCGGCGAAGTGAGGCGCTGACGCTGGGGGCATCAATCTCAGGGCCGCACCCCCCGGCCCTTCACCCCCGGCTTCAGCACCCGCTGCGCCATGTTCGCAAACCGGCACAGCTCGGCGCGGGTCTGGCGCGGATCGATGATGGCCTCCACGCCATAATGTTCGGCGGTGCGAAACGGGGATCGTACCTGCTCCAGCCGCGCCCTGATCTCGGCCAGCCGCGCCGCCGGATCGTCAGCCGCCTCCAGTTCGGCGCGGTAGGCCGCCTCCAGCCCGCCGGCGATCGGCAGGCTTCCCCAATCGCCCGACGGCCAGGCCATGCGCCAGCGGAAGCGATCGGCCGGCGCGTGGCCGCTGCCCGCCATGCCATAGGCCTTGCGCATCACCACGCAGGCCCAGGGTACGGATGCTTGATATATGGCTGCCAAGGCCCTGGAACCCCAGCGAATTGTCGCCTCCTCCTCGGCGCGGCGGCCGATCAGGAAGCCGGGGTTATCAACCATCTGGATCAGCGGCAGATGGAATGTATCCGCCAGATCGACCATGCGTTCCACCTTGCGCGCCGTGGCCGCCGTCCACAGCCCGCCCAGGCTTTCCGGATTGGACGCGACAACCGCCACCGGCCAGCCATCCAGCCGCGCCAGCCCGGTGACGACCCCGGTGCCCCATTCGCGCCCGATCTCGAACCAGGTGCCCTTGTCCACCACCGCCTCCACGATCGGCCGCACCGGATAGAGGCGTCTGGGATCGCGCGGCACCGCGCCGATCAGCCAGTCCTCGGCGCGGTCTGCAGGATCATGGCACGCAGTGCGCGCCGGCAGTTCGTCCACCGATGATGGCAGGTACGACAGGAACCAGCGCGTGCGCAGGAACGCTTCGGCTTCGCTGGCCACCCGGTCGTCCACCGCGCCATTGGCGGCGTGCAGCGCGGCACCCCCCAGTTCCTCCTTGGTGCGATGCTCGCCGGCCGCCGCCACCACCGGCGGCCCGGCCACGAACATCTGCGCCAGCCCGTCCACCAGCAGCGAATAATGCGCCATCACCATGCGCCCGGCACCCAGCCCGGCCACCGGGCCCAGCCCAAGCGCCACCACGGGAAGCCGGGACAGATTGGCGGTCATCACCTCCCAGCCAGGGATTTCGGGGATATAGGTGTAACCCGATTGTTCCAGTGTGCGCACACTGCCGCCGCCGCCGGTGCCTTCGATCATGCGGATCAACGGCATGCGATATTCCTGCGCCAGCCGTTCGGCATCGCTCAGTTTGCGGTGCAGCGCGGCATCGGCAGCGCCGCCGCGCACGGTGAAATCATCGGCAGTGGCCACCACCGGCC
>DAITMD010000071.1:0-9286 GCA_036835345.1 Sandarakinorhabdus sp.
GAGCCGCTCGCGGCGGCGGGCCGGCCCTCCTCCACCACAATGCCCCGCCCGCCGCCGCAGCGCCGGCCAGCCCTGCCGCAATCAGCCATTTGCGTCGCCCCGGATCGGCCGGCGCACTGGCAACAGGTGCAGCCGCCGCACCCGGCTCCAGCCGATAGCCTGTGCGCGGCACGGTCTCGATGATCGCCGTGGTCCCGCAGGCGGCCAGCGCCCGCCGCGCCTGCGCCACTGCCCGGTGCAGGCTGTCATCGCCCACCGTGGTGCCCGGCCACAAGCTGGACAGAATGGCTTCCCGTGCCAGAACCCGGCCGGGCGATTCCGCCAGGAGCAACAGCAGCCGCATCACCAGCGGCTCGGTTTCGGTTACGCCCACGGGGCCGGTCACACGCAGCAGCGCCGGCGTGAGCTCAAGATCGCCCATACGAACTGCAGGCACATCGGCAAGCCGGACCAGGCCGGCTGGAGCAGCATCATCCTTGGCCATGCGCCACCCCTGCCACTGCCCCAGCCCCCCGGCCTCGCCCGGCATTTTCCCTGATGATCGGAAAAACATCGGCGATTCGTCAGGCTGCCATCATTCCGCAAATGGCCGGCCCCTGCCAGCATCATGGTTGGCGTCGCCATGGTGGCCGTGCCCAGCGGAGATACGTCATGATCCCAACCCGTTTCATTCGCGCCTGGCCAGCCGCGGCCGCCGTGGTGGCCATGGCGCTGATGGCCGCCCTGCCGGCGCAGGCCGCGCCCCGTGTCTTTACCGGCACGCGCTCCAACATCTCGCCCGGCGGCGTGTCCGACGGGCGCTGCGCCCCGGCCATAACCGTCAGCTTCGCGCCGGGCAATTTCAGCGCCAACGGCACCAGCAATCTGGGCAATTTCAGCTACACGGCCAGCCACTGCATCGCCGGGCCGCCGCCGGGCAATTATTTCGACGGCCAGTTCAGCTGGGACATGGGGAACGGCAGCCTGACCGGCACCTACACCGGCGAACTGGGCCTGCTGAGCCCGGGCGTGTTCAGCGTGACCGAACAGATATTGTTCACCGGCGGCACCGGTCGCTATCTGGGTGCCACCGGGTCGGCGCTGCTCACCGGGCAGCTCAGTTTCGGGACGTTCGAAGGCGGCTTCGCCAGCTTCAGCAACGGCGATTTTGCCGGCATGCTGGATGCGCCGGGTGTGCCCGAACCGGCCAGCTGGGCCCTGCTGATTGCCGGTTTTGGCCTGGCCGGTGCCATGCAGCGGCGGCAGCGGGCCATCGCCGCCTGATCCCTGCCCCGCCCTATCCTTGCAGCCTCCCGCTCGCCCGCGTATCTGGGAATTACGCAGGCGGGCGGGCGTGGCGGAACCGGTAGACGCAGCGGACTTAAAATCCGCTTTCCCAAAGGAAGTGCGGGTTCGAGTCCCGCCGCCCGCACCATTTCCTGCCGGCGCTGATGTGCCGCCAAACCCACTTCGCCGCCGCAATGGCGCGGATTGCAGCACCCAAAACGGCTGTCGTTGCCGCACAGCCTTGCAATCGCGGCGCTGAAGGCCGAATGTTAACTGATATAGGACATGCTACAGGAGCGATTCTGTTTTATCGTCCTATGGGCGGGCCAGTGGGCCCTGCCAGCTTGGTTTCGCCGCCAATCAGGGCGGCAGCTTTTGGTTTCGCCGCCAATCAGGGCGGCAGGGGATTGATGATGTCAGACGGGACTGCCTGGATCGAGATTGTGCTGCTGGCGATGCTGGCGGCCTTCATCGGTCTGCGGCTGGTTTCTGTGCTGGGCAAGCGCACTGGCCAGGAACGCCCGATCGGGGACAGTTTCCGTGCCCCGGCCGAAGTCACCGCGCCGCCGCGCCGCGAGGCCGAACGCCCGGCCCGCGGCAAGCTGGTGCTGCCGCCGGGCACCGATCAGTCGCTGCGCGCCGCGCTGGAAGATATTGCCGATGCCGATGGCGGTTTCGCGCCAGATCGGTTCCTGTCCGGCGCGCGCAGCGTGTATACGATGATGCTGGAAGCCTTCTGGGCCGGCGACATTTCCGGCCTGACCGGCCTGGTGTCGGATGAAATCCTTGAAAATCTGAACGCCGCCATTGCGGCCCGCGAAGGCGCGGCGCTGCCCAACAGCATCGTCAGCCTGAACAGCGCAACGCTGCACGGCGCGGCATTGGCCGGCCAGATGCTGGAAGTGACCGTGCGGTTCGAAGCCCGCATCGCAGCAGCGGATGGTGAAATGAACTCGACCGATCTGTGGACTTTCAGCCGGCTGGCCGGCAATGAAGACCCGGCCTGGGTGGTGATCGCCACCGACAACGAGGATGACAGCGCGGATCTGCCGCCCGATCACGAAGGCTGATCATCGCCCGGACAGGGTGACCATGTTCCGTTCCGAACTTCGCATGGCCGCCATGGCTGGCCTGCTGCTGCTCGCGGCCTGTTCCGGCAAAGGTGATCGCCCGGCCACCACGCCTGCCCCCGCAACACCCGCGCCCACAATATCCGCGCCGGCTGGGCCCACCCGCGCCGCCGACGCGCCGCTGGCCATCGCGCCGCTGCCGGCGCTGCCGGCGGCCGAGGCAGCGCTGGCCAGCTTCCGCCGCTCCTGCCCCGGCCTCACCCGCCGCGAAGATCTGTCCGGCCTCACCCGCGCCGCGGATTGGCAGGCCGCCTGCACCGCCGCTGCCACAGTCGCGCCTGGACAGAGCGCTGCCGAGGCGTTTTTCCGCAGCCACTTCAGCGGGATCAGCGTGGCCGGCGGCAGCGGTTTTGCCACCGGCTATTATGAACCGGAAATCGCCGCCAGCCTGACCCGGCAGAGCGGCTATGGCGTGCCGCTCTATCGCCGGCCGCCCGATCTGATCGATGTGCCACTGGGCGATTTCGCCGCCAGCCTGAAGGGCCGCACGGTGCGTGGGCGGGTGCAGGGGAACCGGCTGGTGCCCTATGCGCCGCGCGCCGATATCGATGCGGCGCTGGCCGGCAAGGGCCTGGAAATTGCCTGGGCCGCCGATCCCTATGAAGCCTTTTTCCTCGAAATTCAGGGCAGTGGCCGGCTGCGGCTGCCAGACGGGCGCATCATGCGGATCGGTTACGATGGGCAGAACGGCCGCGATTATGTTGCCATCGGCCGGCTGCTCATCGAACAGGGCCGGCTGGAGCGCGGCAAGGCCGGCATGAAGGAAATCTTGGCGTGGCTGCGCGCCAACCCGGCCGATGCGCCGGCGGTGCTGAACGCCAATCCATCCAAGATTTTCTTCCGCGTCCGCGAAGGCGATGGCCCGATCGGCGCGATGGGCGTGGCGGTGGCGCCCAGCGTTTCGGTGGCCGCCGATCCGGCGTTCATCCCGCTGGGTGCGCCGCTGCTGGTGGAAACCACCCGCTCGCTGGACGGCGCAGCAGTGAACGCGGTGATGGTGGCGCAGGATACCGGCGGGGCGATCAAGGGCGCAAACCGCATCGATCTGTTCCTGGGGGCGGGCGCGGCAGCAGCCGCGCAGGCCGGCGCGCAAGCGGCCCCGGCGCGGATCATCCTGCTGCTGCCCGCCGCTGCCGCCGCCCGGCTGGCACCCTGATGAGACGCCTCTCCGCCCACGAACGGGCCTTGTGGGCACGGGTGGCGGCCAGCGTGAAGCCGCTTCCTGGCCGGGACATGCCCGCCGCACCGGTTGCCGCCCTGCAAGCAGTGAGCGCAGCAGCCGCAGCCCCGGCACCCGCAAAGGCCGCACCCCGGCCAACGGCACCCAGGCCGTCCCAGCCCCCACCAGCGCCCAAGCCCCACCCGCTGGGTGCCCCGCTGGACGGCACATGGGACCGGCAGATCAGCCGCGGCCGCCTGACGCCTGACCGCATCATCGATCTGCACGGCCACACGGTTGCCGATGCCCATGCCCGGCTGGCCGCGGCGATCACAGCGGCTGATGGCACCCGCGTGCTGCTGGTCATCACCGGCAAGGGCCGGCCGGATCGGCCCAGCCGCATCCGCGCCGAACTGATCCACTGGCTGGACCAGGGCCAGTTCCGCGCCGCCATCGCCAGCGTGCGCGCCGCCCATCCGCGCCACGGCGGCGCCGGTGCCTTCTACGTGATCCTTAAGCGCGCCAAATAGCCGGCCCTATCGCCAATCCCAGTCGGCAATGTCGGCCCCGCGCGCTACCAAAGGGCCAAGGGAGAGCGCGATGTCCGACGATGTGGTTCTGATCAGCCGCGATGGCCCGGTGGCGCCAGGAGTCGCTATTGTCACCATCAACCGGCCGCAGGCGATGAATGCACTGTCCCGCGGCGTGCGCACCGCGCTGGCCGCCGCCTTTCGCGCGCTGGAGGGTGATGACAGCGTGCGCGCCATCGTGCTGACCGGGGCCGGCACCCGCGCCTTCACCGCCGGGCTGGACCTGAAGGAACTGGGCAGCGAAGGGCTGGGCGCCGCCAATGCCGACACGCCGGACGACAATCCGGTGAAAGCCATCGAACAGACCGGCAAGCCCGTCATCGGTGCCATCAATGGCGTCGCCATCACCGGCGGGTTTGAAGTGGCGCTGGCCTGCGATGTGCTGATTGCATCGGAAAACGCCCGCTTTGCCGATACCCATGCGCGCGTCGGCATCATGCCGGGCTGGGGCCTGTCCCAGAAACTGTCGCGCCTGATCGGGCCGTACCGGGCGCGTGAACTGTCTCTGTCGGGCAATTTCCTGGATGCACGCACTGCAGCCAGTTGGGGGCTGGTGAACCGTGTGGTGCCTGCGGAGGAATTGTTGCCCGCTGCCGTTGCGCTGGCGCACGATATGGCCACCATCGCGCCCGGCTTTGCCCGCGCCTACAAACAGCTGATCAACGATGGTTACGCCCTGCCGTTCGGCGAAGCGATGGCGCTGGAAGCGACACGATCGACTGCGGCCAACGCACAGGTCTCTGCCGCCGAAGTGGAAGCCGCCCGCAGCGCCGTGCAGCAGAGAGGCCGCAGCCAATGACCGCGATGCCCTTCCCCGGTTTCAACAGCGACACGCTGGACAACCAGCTGGTCAACCCGGCCGCCTATGCCGATGAAAGCATCCACGAAGCCTATACGGCGCTGCGCCGCGATGATCCGGTGCACTGGACCGAACCGACCGGCTTTCGCCCCTTCTGGTCGATCACCCGCCACGCCGATATCGTCGCCATCGCCAAGGCCAATGATCGCTTCATCAACCGGGAACGCACCTATATCTCGCCCATCGAAGCCGAAGACTGGGTGAAGCAGACCACCGGCGACAGTCATCTGTTCCGCACGCTGGTCGATCTCGATGATCCGCTGCACATGAAATTGCGGCGCATCACCCACACATGGTTCATGCCGCAGAATCTGAAAAAGCTGGAGCCACAGATCGCCGCCATCGCCCGTGCCCATGTCGATCACATGGCCTCGCGGGGCAGCCAATGCGATTTCGTCAACGAAGTGGCGCTCTGGTATCCGCTGCGGGTGATCATGATGATCCTGGGCCTGCCTGCGGCGGACGAAAACCGCATGCTGCAGATGACGCAGGAAATCTTTGGACCGCAGGATCCCGATGTTGTCGCCCGGTCCCGCATCATCACGCAGGGCCTCGGCGGCCCTGAAGCCACCGGCAACCCGCAGGTGGATATCTTCGCCCTGGTGCAGCAGTTCTTCGCCTATTTCGGCGAGGTGCTGGCCGACCGGCGCGCCAATCCGCGCGATGATCTCTCCACGGTGATCGCGCTCGGCGAAGTGGACGGCGAGCCGATCGGCCTCTTGGAAGCGATCAGCTATTTCGCCATCACCGTCACTGCCGGCCACGACACCACCAGCAGCAGCGCGTCCGGCGGCCTGTTGCAGCTGATCCGCAATCCCGATCAGATGGCCAGGCTGAAGGCCGATCCGGCGCTGATTCCAGGCGCGGTGGAGGAAATGATCCGCTGGGTGACGCCGGTGAAGCATTTCATGCGCACCTGCACGAAGGACACCGACATCGGCGGCAAGACCATCAGGGCCGGCGACGGTGTCGCCCTGTTCTATTGGTCGGGCAACCGCGATGAGCGTGTGTGGGACGATCCCTTCACCTTCCGCGTGGACCGCGCCGCCAATCCGCAGACGGCGTTCGGCAACGGCGTTCACCAATGCCTGGGCCTGCATCTGGCGCGCATGGAAATCCGCGCCCTTTTTGCCGAACTGCTGCCCCGGCTGGACGCCATCGAACTGGCCGGCGAACCGAAATTGTCGGTGGCCAATTTCGTCTCCGGCCTGAAGGCCATGCCCGTCAGCTATCACCTCAGATGAAGCACGACCTCAGCCGGCGCGATCCGGCAACCTATCCGCACCAGCTCACGCTCGACACGCGCTTTGGCGACATGGATGTGAACGGCCATCTCAACAATGTCGCCATCGCCCGGCTGTTCGAAGAGGCGCGGGTCAGGGTCAATCGCGGCGGCATGCTGGCGCCGGCAGCGGGCGACGCGCGCTCACCCGTGGTGGTGGCGCGTGTTGCCATCGATTATCTGGCGGAGGGTGAATATCCGCAGTCCGTCAGCATCGGCTATGGCGTGGCGCGCATCGGCACCAGCAGCTTCACGGCGGCGTTGGCGGCCTTTCAGGAGGAGCGCTGCATTGCCCTGTGCGACAGCGTGCTGGTGCACCGCCTGCCGGGGGCTGGCCCGTCACCGCTGCCGCCGGCACTGCGGGAACGGCTTGAGGCCTACCGGCTTCGCGGCTAGAGCCTGCGCTTTGCCCCGAACACCGGAGAGAAGCCATGTCCGATACGCCAACCACCCTCACCCTCACCCTTGCTACCGGCGATGTCGTCATCAAGCTGCGCCCCGATGTGGCGCCCGGCCATGTCGAGCGGATCACCACCCTGGCGCGCCGCGGCTTTTATGATGGCATCAAGTTCCACCGCGTCATCCCCGGCTTCATGGCGCAAGGCGGCTGCCCGCGCGGCACCGGCACCAGCGGCAGCGACCTGCCCGACCTGAAGGCGGAGTTCAACGACGTGCCGCACGTGCGCGGCGTATGCTCCATGGCCCGCACCAGCGCACCCAACAGCGCCAACAGCCAGTTCTTCATCTGCTTCGATGATGCCCGCTTCCTCGACCGGCAATATACGGTGTGGGGCGAAGTGACGTCGGGTATGGAACATGTCGATGCGCTGCCCAAGGGCGAGCCGCCGCGCGAGCCGGGCGCGATCATCAAGGCGGTGGTGGGCTAAAGCAGCTGCACGAATTCAATCGTGATGCCGCGCGTGTAGACCGGCGACAGGAAGTTGCAGAGGAAATTGCCGGCACCCTTCACGGCTTCGGGCTGCACCAGCTTCATGCCGTCGGCGGCCAGCTCGGCGGTCAGCGCCGCGATATCGGGCGTGGTGAGCGCGATATGGTGCAGCCCGCCGGCGCCCTTGTTGAATTTTTCCAGCACGGTGCCGGGATCGGCGACCACCAGCTCGATGGCCGATGCGCCGTGGCCTTCGCAGAAGATGCACAGCGCGCCGAACGCCGGGACATGGCCGCGATAATCCTCGGTGAGCCCCATCTGCGCCATGAAGCGCTGCGCGTCGGCCTCCGATGGCATGACGATGCCGACATGGTGCATGGGCAAATTGTCGATCAGGCGGTGCTTCATGGCCTGGCCTCCAGAGCCTGCAATTGCGCGCCCAGCCACGCACTCAGCCGCGCCGCGCCTTGGCCGTTGAGATGGCCATAATCGGCAAACAGCGCCGGATCGCCGCTGAGGAAATGCGCATTGAGCAGCGGCCCGGCGCTTTCATACAGGGCGCGTTCCTGCACGTCCGCCGGCCCGGTGTAATAGGGCAGCGCCAGAAACACGACGCGGGTGCCGTGGGCGCGGGCGGCGGCGATGATGCGGCGGATGTTCACCCGTTCATCGCCGAACTCCACATCGGCCAGCGCCGCCGGCAGGATCGGCGGCGTGGTGCCGGCGTTCAGCTTGTTCACTCCGCGCTCCAGCTCGGCCAGCGGCGTGACCCCGCCCGGCCAGCGTTTGTTTTCCGGCAGGAACGCCTCGCCGCTGGTATCGATGCTGCTGCCGGGATAGCGCGCGGCATCGAATTCGGGGGCCAGACCCATGGCAGCGGGGAAGGCCTGCGCCGCTGCCAGCCGCAACTGCCGCCACGGCAGATAGACCAGATCGCCCGGCCATTTCACATTGCCGGCATAGTGCGGCAGCGCCATGTCGGCCGCCGGCGCGACATAGCGATATGCGGAGTGGCCAAAGCGCGACGGCTTTTCGATCACGCCCACCACGATCAGGCGCGGGCGCTTTTGGGTGAACAGTTCGTCCACGATCACCGCGTGCAGGTTGCGGCCGTTTTCCGGCATGGCAAAGTTCACCACCCGCGCCGCCGGCAGCCCCATCGTGGCGGCCAGTTGCGGCGCGCTCACCCCCGCCCCCATGCGGCTCGGCCCGATCAGCACCACATCGATGGGTTCGGGATCAAAATGCACCCGCTCGAAAATCCAGCGGGCGCGATTGTGGATGGTGCCGTCCAGCAATTGCCAGCGTTGATAGGGATCGTCGGGCAGGCAGGCCGCCGCCACCGCCGCCAGCAGCGCGATGAGCAGCACGCCCAGCGCCGCCCGCAGCGCGCGCGGGCCCGCGATGCCCATGGCGCGCGCCGGGCGGTGGATGGAGGCACCAGAAGATTTTGGCGCTTTTGCCATCAGAAGTTGAAATAGAGGAACACCGCCTCCCCCTTCTGAATGAACATCAGGCCGGCGAACAGCGCAATGCCGGCAAAACCGATACCGGCTGCACCCGGCCGCCAGCGCCAATCGAGCAGGGCCGGGGCCTCATTGCGCCACTCCTGCCAGTTCCACGCCGGCTGATATTCGCGCATGATCTGCTGCGTGTTGGGCGCCAGCGCGATGATGGCGATGGTGACGGCCAGCGCCGCGGCCAGCCCCATGGTCAATCCCGGCGCGCTGCTGCCCACACCGTTAAGCCCGCTCATCCCTGCCCAGATGGTGAAGGCCGCATCCACATCGGGCGCGCGGAACATGGTGTTGGCGAAGCCCACGGCGGTGAGCGTGAGGGTGTGGGCCAGGATCGCCGCGCCGATGCCGGGTTCGGCCACCACGATGCCCTGCTTCTTCAGGCGGCGGCGGCGCTGCTTGGCGCGTTCGGCCCAGGCCGCCTGCGCCACGATATAGAGGCCGTGCTGCACGCCGAATATCGCATAGGTCCACCCCGCCCCGTGCCAGATGCCGGCAATGACAAAGGTGAGGAAGCCGGGAATGCCCACCCCGGCGGCGAAACTGCCCCAGTTGCCCAGCCCGCGCCGCGCTGCCCAGCGGCTGAGCGGGATC
>DAITMD010000072.1:0-9229 GCA_036835345.1 Sandarakinorhabdus sp.
GATCCTCGGCCAGATAGCGCACGGATGCCTCCAAGGCGGCCTTGGCCACACCCATCACGTTGTAATGCGGCATCACCTTTTCGGCGCCATAATAGCTCAACGTCACCATGCTGCCGCCATCGGGCATCATCGCAGCGGCGCGCTGGGCGACGGCGGTGAAGCTGTAGACGCTGATGTTCATGGTCAGCAGGAAATTGTCGAGGCTGGTATCCACATAGCGCCCGCGCAGCTCGTTCTTGTCGGAAAAACCGATGGCGTGGACGAGGAAATCGATGGTCGGCCACTCTGCCGCCAGGGCGTTGAAACAGTCATCGATGCTGCCCGCGTCCGACACGTCGCAATCGAACAGGCGCACCGCGCCCAGTTGCTCCGCCAGCGGGCGCACCCGCTTTTCCATCATCGGCCCCTGATAGGAAAAGGCCAGTTCGGCGCCCTGCTGCGCCAGTTGCCTGGCGATGCCCCAGGCCAGGCTGCGATCATTGGCCAGGCCCATGATCAGGCCGCGCTTGCCGGTCATGATCCCCATAATATTCTCCACAGCCGATGATTTGCGTCCGGCTTTAATCGGCAATTGCGGCAATTTCCAGCCGGTCGCGGCCGACCGCAGCATTGAGCTGTGCGCCCAGCACCAGGCCCAGCCCGATGATGTAGAAATAGAGCAGCGCGATGATCACCCCGGCCAGGCTGCCATAGGTAAGCGCATAATTGCCGAACAGCGAAAGCGCCCATGGCAGCGCCAGCGTGGTGGCGGTCCACGCCGCTGTGGTCGCCGCTGCGCCGGGCCAGGTGGGCGCAGCGCGAAAGCGGCGCGGCAGCAGCAGGCTGAACAGCGCCCACAGCGCCAGGAACAGCGCGGCAGCCGGCAGCAGCCGCTGCAGCCCCAGCGCCGGGAACACGTCGGCGGCCAGGGGCATCAGCCGATAGACAAAGGTTTCCGCCCCGGTCACCGCCACCTGTGCCGCCAGCGCCAGCAGCAGCACCACCACCAGCAGCAGCACCTCCAGCAAACCCACCAGCCGCCAGCGCCACGCCGGCAGCGACGATGTTGTGCCATAGGCCTGGCTGACCATGCCGCGCAGCGTCACCAGCACGCCAGACGATGTCCACAGCGCCACGATCACGCCGAAGGTGATCACCCCGCCGCTGGCCGGTGCGGCAATGACATCGGTCAGCGCCGGCGCAATCAGTTCGGCCACGTTATCGGGAAGCGCGCGCAGCAGCCGGCGCACTGCGGCCAGCCCCTGCCCGGTGCGGCCCAGCCGGCCCGCCACCCAGGCCAGCAGGATCATGAACGGAAACAGCGTGACCAGGCTGAGATAGGCAAGATTGCCGGCATGGGTGAAGCCATGTTCGAACGTGCCGCCCAGCGTATCATACAGGATGCGGCGCAGCCGCGCTGGTGTGAGCAGCGCCATCGGCTGCCTCACCCCTCCAGCGCGCTGCGGAGGTCGCGGCCGTCAACAAAATCCTCGGCAAAGGCCTTCAGGCCGGGGTGATCGGCCGGGATGTCGATCATCACCGTCACCAGCTGATCGCCGCGGGTGCCATCGATGCGGCGGAAGCCCCGGCCCTTCAGGCGGAACAATTTGCCTGACGGTGTGCCGGGCGGAATGGTGAGCGTGACGGCGCCTTCGGCCGTGGGCATGCGCACCTTGGCGCCCAGCACGGCTTCGTCCAGCTTGATCGGCAGCGTCAGCCGCACATCATCGCCGTCACGCGTCAGGGCGCGGTGCGGCGCGATTTCGATGGTCACGATGGCATCGCCATTGCCGCCGGGGCCGGGTTCGCCCTTGCCCGCAAGCCGCATCTGCTTGCCCGATTCCAGCCCGGCCGGCAGCTTGATCTCGATCGCCTGCCCGGATTTCAGCACCACCCGCTGCGGCGCCAGTTGCACCGCCTGTTCAAACGGCACCGTCAGCCGATAGGCCACATCCGGGCCGCGCACCTGTGTGCGAAAGCTGCGTCCGCCGCCGCTGCTCCCAAACGGGCTGCGGCCGCCGAACAGTTCGGCAAACAGATCATCGGCGCCGGCGGCAAAATCATAGCTGCCGCCGCGGTTGCCGCCGCCATAATCGCGCGGATTGAAGCCGCCGGCTGCGCCCGCCCCGCCAAATCCGCCGGCAAAGGGGTTCGCCGGCTGCCCATCGGGGCCAATCTCGCCGCGATCAAACTGGGTGCGCTTCAGCGGATCCGACAGCAGCTCATAGGCCGAACTGGCCTCCTTGAAGCGTTCCGCCGCATTGGGATCATCGGCGTTGCGATCGGGGTGATTATTCTTGGCCAGCGTGCGAAACGCCTTCTTGATCTCGGCCTCCGTCGCCTGACGGGACACGCCCAGTACCGTATATGGATCGCGCATCGTCTTCCCAACATTCGCACACATATGTGCCTGTTGCAGATGTGCAACATGGCCCCCCATTGCAAGAGCGCACGTTAGCGCGGCAGTCACCATCTCGCCAGCCATGCCGCAAACGGGCATGAAGACGCGATGCGCCTGATCCTGGTTCTGTTGGCTCTCCTGCCCACCCCGGCACTGGCGTGGGGCGATTATGCCCACCGCCTGACGGCCAGCATCGCCTGGTCGCAGCTCAGCCCGGCGGCCCGGCGCGAGGTGCGGGCGCTGCTGCGCGCCGCGCCGGCGCTGAACACGCCCACCTGCCGGCTGGCCAGTATCGAAGACGCGTCGGTGTGGCCCGATTGCGTGAGGGCGGTGCATTATGATCGCTTCGGCTTTTCCTCCCCCTGGCATTACCAGAATATCAGCGTGTGCGCCGCGTTCGACATCAATGCCAAGTGCGACAATGGTGATTGCGTGACAGCGCAGATCCCGCGCCAGCAGGCCATCCTGGCAGACCGCAGCCGGCCGGCGCACGAACGCCTGCAGGCGCTCAGCTTTCTGGTGCATTTCGTTGGCGACATGCACCAGCCGCTGCATCTGGGCGACAAGGCGGATCTGGGCGGCAATCAGGTGCGCGCCGCCTTCGGTTTCAAATCGCCGGAGCGGATGAACCTGCACCGCATCTGGGACAGTGATCTGGCCGAACGTGCGCTGACCGAACCGCCGGCAATCACGCCGGCCAGCATCACGCTGGCACAGCGCGCCTTGCATCGCGCCGGCGCAGCGGACACGCCGGCCCGCGTTGCCGGCTGGGCGCGCGAGGCGTGGGATATTGCGCGCAGCACGGTCTATCCGGAACTGCGCGACACGCCGGACAGCTGCCCGGTGCCGGCCGCCAAACGCGCCGCCCTGCCGCGCGCCAGCGTGACGCCAGCCTATGTTGAGGCCGCCACGCCGGCCGTGCGATTGCAGGTGGCCCGCGCCGGATCGCGCATTGCGCTGCTGGTGGGGGAGGCTCTGGCCGCGCCGCGGCGGGCGGGCTAATGATGGCCGGGGAGATACATCATGCGCCTGGACGATGAACAAGAGAGCAGCAACATCGTCGACCGGCGCGGGAGCGGGGGCGGCGGCAGGGGCGGCGGCTTTCGCCTGCCCATCGGCGGCGGCCGGATGGGCATCGGCACGATCATCGTGGTCGGCATATTGGCGCTGGTGCTGGGGCAGAACCCGCTGGAACTGATCGGTGCCGTCAGTGGCGGCGGCGTTGGCGGTGCCGGCATCGGCCAGCCGCAGGTGGCAGCGCCGGCCGGTCCCGCCGTGACCAGCGCGCACGATCAGTTTATCAGCCGCGTGCTGGGCAGCACCGAGCGTACGTGGGCGAAAATCTTTCCGGAACAGGTGGGCGAAGCCTATCCGCAGCCCAAGCTGGTGCTGTTTCAGGGCGGCGTAAACAGCGCCTGCGGTGCCGCCGACAGCAACATGGGGCCATTCTACTGCCCCGCCGACCGGCAGGTCTATCTGGACACCAGCTTTTTCGACGATCTGGCCCGCCGCTTCGGCGCGCCGGGCGATTTTGCCGCCGCCTATGTGATCGCGCACGAAGTGGGGCATCATATCCAGACCGTGCTGGGCATATCTGAACAGGTGCAGCGCGCCCGGCGCAGCGCCAGCCAGGCGCAGGGCAACGCGCTGTCGGTGCGGCAGGAGTTGCAGGCCGATTGCTTTGCCGGCGTGTGGGCGCACCACAACCGGGACCTGCTGGAACCCGGCGATATTCAGGAAGGCCTGCGCGCTGCCGAAGCCATTGGTGATGACACGCTGCAACGCAAGGCCGGCGCGCGGGTGAACCCGGAAAGCTTCACCCACGGCACCTCGCAGCAACGCCAGCGCTGGCTGCAGGCCGGGCTGCAATCGGGCCAGATGAAAGACTGCGATACCTTCGCGGCGCGCAGCCTGTAACGGTTCAGCCGTTTTTGTCGACGATGGTGATGCGGCCGCGCGCCGTGTTTGCCGCGCCGTCGCTGATGGCGATCACCATCGGCTTGCCGTCCTTGGTGGTGGCGGTGATGGTGGTGCCGGTGCGGGCGACGCTGCGGCCCTTGTCCACCAACGCCTGTTCATACCAGTCGGCAACCTTGTCGGCACTGCCCGGCGCGATGAAGCCCAGCACCACCCGTGCGCCGCCGTCCCGATCATCCCTGGCGTTGACATCAACCGTGACCAGCTTGGCGCCCGGAAAGCGGCCAACCCCGTCCAGATCGAACTTGGTGTCGTTGCCCAGACCCTCTGGCAGGGTCACCTTGCCTTGCAGGCCGCCCGGCAGTTTCAGTTCAACCTCGCCGCTGTCGACATCGGCGCGAAAATTGACTCCGCCGCCCTCGCCCGCCTTGTCCGCATCATCGAGAGCCCAGCTGGTTTCCACTTCGCTGCCAGGCTGAACGGCTGCCGCCCGTTCGCTGCGCTGTTCGCACGCAGCCACAACGGCGCCGCACAGCAGAATGGCAATCAGGGCATTTTTCATCCGACGCTCCAGTGTATTGTGATTGCAATACAGAAACAGGCTGCCCAGTTCAATGGGGCTTGCGCGGCACCAAGTGCAAAGCGGCCACAATCAGCGCACCCAGCGCCAACCCGAACACGCCGGCGCCCCCCGCTTCCACCATCCAGACCACCAAAGCGCCGCCCCCTTCCACCGCATGCATGGCGGCGTGCAGCCAATCATGCGGCAGCGTGATGCCCAGCTTGTTCAGGCCATCGATCACGATATGGCCGCCAACCCACAGCATCGCAGCGATGCCCACCCAGGCCAGCAGGGCCAGGAAGGTTGGCATGCCGGCAACCAGCGCCCGGCCAAACCCGGCGACGACACCATCATATGTCCTGGCCAGATAGACGCCGAAATCATCGGCCTTCACGATCAGCGCCACTGCACCATAGACCAGCGCCGTGACTGCCAGGGCGACCACCAGCAGGGCTGCACCCTGCTGAAAAATCGGCACATCTTCCACCGTGCCCAGCGCGATGGCCATGATTTCGGCTGACAGGATCATGTCGGTCCGGATCGCGCCGGCCACCATATTGCCCTCCCGCTCCACCGGGTCGGCCGCGCCGGAAACCGCTGCCGCCGCTTCGTGCGGCATCAATTTTTCCCACAGTTTTTCAGCGCCTTCGTAACAAAGAAAGGCTCCGCCCGCCATCAGCAGCGGGGTGATCGCGGCGGGCAGGAAATAGGACAGCAGCAACGCGCCGGGCAGCAGGAACAACAGCTTGTTGCGCAGGCTGCCGCGCGCGATCTTGGCGACGATCGGCAGTTCGCGCGCTGCCGAAAAACCCACGACATAGCGCGGGGTGACGGCCGCATCATCGATCACCACGCCGGCCGCCTTTGACGATGCCTTCATGGCCGCAGCCGCCGTATCGTCCAGCGAACTTGCCGCCATGGTGCCGATATCATCGATGCTGGCCGCAGCGACCTTGGCGATGGCGGCAATATCATCAAGCAGTGCAAACAGGCCGCTCGCCATTTCGGTTCATCCCGTTGTTCTGTTGCCTGATAGCCAGATCGCCTGTGTTCGCAATGGGCCGTTCAGCGCCGATCCGCCACAGCCATCGCGATGGCCGCCAACACACCCACCCCCAACCCTGCTGCAAGCCCGATGCTGGGCTGGCCGCCGATTATGCCGCCCACAGCGCCCAGCACCACGCCGCCGGCAATGAACACGCCGCCGCCGCGCTGGGGCGGCCGGGATCGGGGAAGTGGACCAGTCATGCACCGCCCCATGCACCAGCCCACGCTGCATGGCCAGAGCGGCTGGAGCGGGCAATGGATTGCCAATGCCCCGGTTCCGGGTAAACCACCCTGTGTGCGTCCACTCCTGATGTTCCTTGCTGCCTCGGCCGCCCTGCCCGCGCTGGCGCAGCCTGTTCCGGCACCGCCTGAAGCATCCGCGCCGGCCCCCGAAGTGGATGACAGCCCGATCCCCGGCCCCGATGATCCGCTGCCGGTGCTGCGCAATCCCGATTTGGACTTGCCTGACCGGCTGCCACCGGCAGATCTGCCCGCCGCGCCCGATCCGGCGCTGCTCTGGCCGGATGTCAGCTCCACCACCGATGCCGCCGAGGCGCCTGTTGCCGACGTGCGCTACCGGGTGGAGGTGTTCGGCCTGAAGGAACTGGGGCTGGACGACGAATTCCGCGGCCTGTCGTCGCTGTGGCTGCACCGCGGCGAAGACACCAATGTGGCCCAGCTGGGCCGGCGCATCAGCGAGGATCGCGACCTTGTGGAGCAATTGCTGCGCTCGGTGGGCTATTATGGCAGCAGCGCCCGCATCAGCATCGAACCGCCTGCCGCCGGGCAGCGCGAAAGCACGGTCAAGGTGCTGGCGGAACCGGGGCCGCTTTATCGGTTCGCCAGCATCACCATCACCGCGCCCGAAGGCGCCATCGGGCCGGCCGATCCCGGCCGCATCGTCAGCCGCCTGCTGCCGATCCGCGAAGGGGATGCGGTGGAGGCGGCGCGTGTGCAATCGGCACAGGCCGCGCTGGGAACCCGGCTTGCCGATGCAGGTTATCCATTTCCGCAGATCGGGCCGGCCGATGTGGTGATCGATCACGCCAGCCAGGATGCCGTCCTGACGCAGAGCATCGATCTGGGCCGGCGCGGCCGATTCGGGGAAATCCGTATCGACGACAAGGTATCGGGAATGGACGCCGCCCACACCAGCCTGCTCGGCCGCTTCAAGCCCGGTGACCGTTACAGCAATGCCGGACGCGAAGACCTGCGCCGCGCGCTGGTGCAGACCGGCCTGTTCGGCGCGGTGGACATCCGGCCGGTGGAAGGTGCCATTGCCGAAGACGGCAGCCAGACGGTCGATCTTGACATCACCACCGAAGCCGCGCCGATGCGCACCATCGCCCTGGCCGGCGGCTTTTCCACCGGGCAGGGCATCCGCGTCGAAGGCAGCTGGACCCACCGCAACTTCTTCCCGCCCGAAGGCGGGATTACTGGCCGCGCGGTGGCTGCCGAACGCGAACAGGTGGCACAGGTGGAACTGCGCAAGCGCAATTTCGGCCAGCGCGACCGGCAGTTCCTGGTCACCGGCGGGCTGTCGGCCTCGCAGCAGTTTGCCTTTGATTCGCAGACGGTGGGCGTTTCGGCGGCGCTGGCGCGCGAATCCAACATCATCTGGCAGAAAGACTGGACGTGGAGCATCGGCGCGCAGGTCCTGCTCACCAGCCAGCGCGATTTTTCCCTGCCGCGCAGCGATCCGCGCCGCACCTTCACCGTGCTGGCATTGCCGGCCAGCGTGACGTGGGACAAATCGGATGATCTGCTCAACCCGTCCCGCGGCTTTCGGCTGACCACGCGCCTGTCGCCCGAGGTTACGCTGCGCAACCGCACCAACTTCAATTATGTGAAGGCCCAGTTCGAAGCCACGGCCTACCGCCCGTTCGGTGATTTCGTGCTGGCCGGCCGCTTCCATATCGGCAGCATCATCGGGGCCGACCGCGGCGTCATCGCGCCCGACCGGCGCTTTTATGCCGGCGGCGGCGGTTCCGTGCGCGGTTATGTGTTCCAGGGCGTCGGGCCGCGCAATGCCGACAATGTGCCAACCGGCGGCAACAGCATTTCCGAAGTGGCCGTGGAGGCACGCTATCGCTTTCAGGCGCTGGGCCAGGATCTGGGCGTGGTGGCGTTCGTGGATGCCGGAGAGGTTTCCGCCGGCATCAATCCGGCCTTCGACCGGCTTTCGGTTGGTGCCGGCGTCGGTGCGCGGTTTTACACCGGCTTTGGCCCGGTGCGGGTGGATATCGCCACGCCCATCAACCCGCAGCCGCGCGATCCGCGCATCGTGTTCTATGTCTCCATCGGGCAGGCGTTCTGATGGAACCGGAACTGCCGCCCCCCTTCCCGCGCCGCTGGCGACGCTGGGCCCTGGCCCTGGCGCTGCTGCTGGCGGTGCTGGCGTCGATCCCGCTGCTGATCGATACCGCGCCGGGCCGCCGACTGCTGGCGCAAAATCTGCCGGGCCTCGAGCTTGAAAACGGTCTGTCCTTCCGGGTTTCGCGCATCGATGGCTCGCTGTGGCGGCAGGCCACGCTGATCGGCGTGAGCGTGCACGATCAGCATGGCCGCTTTGCCACCATCGATCGCATGCTGCTGGACTGGCAGCCGCTGCTGCTGGCCCGCAACCAGTTCAGCGCCCGAACCATCGACGCCCGCACCGTGCGCCTGTCACGCCTGCCCGATCTCAAACCCACGCGCGATCCGCGGCTGCTGCCCCGGCAGGATATCAATATCGACCGGCTGCGCATCCGCCGGCTGGAACTGGCGGAAGGCGTGGCCGGGCCGCAGCGGGCCATCACCGCCGACAGCCAAATAATTATCCGCACTGGCCGCGCCCAGGTGCAGCTGGCGGCGCGCACCCTGGGCGGCAGCGGCGGTGACACGCTCGATCTCGCGCTCGATGCCGAACCGGATGGTGATATTTTCAAGCTGTCGGCCCGCATCGATGCGCCTGCCGGCGGTGTGATGACCAGCCTGGCCGGGCTGAACGAGAGTTTCCTGATCGTGGCCAAGGGCGATGGCCGCTGGACAATCTGGAACGGGGCGCTGGACATCAGCAGGCTTGAAGGCGCGGCCGTCACCAGCATCGCCAATCTGGAACTGACCGCTCGCGGCGGCGTGTTCGGGGCCAGCGGGCGCATCGATCCGGCCCGGATGCTGAAGGGAACGGCAGCGGCGCTGCTGGAGGGCGGACTGACTGTGCTGGCAGAAGCCGTGCCCGATGACAAGGCGCTGCGGGCCAGCCTGAACCTGTCGGGCAAGGCCATTACCGGCAATGCCAGCGGCCGGATCGACCGGGCCAGCGAGCGCCTGTCCGACACGCA
>DAITMD010000073.1:0-6281 GCA_036835345.1 Sandarakinorhabdus sp.
GATACGCTGGTTGATGCATCCGGCATGTCCGCCCGTTCGGTGGAGCGGTTGACGCACCGGCTTTATGGCGCGTCGCCCAAGCTTCTGGCACGCAAATACCGGGCGCTGGGCGCTGCCGTGCGCCTGGGGCTTGGCGAAGCCACCAACTGGTCGGATGCGGCCGGCGATGCCTTTTACGATCAGGCGCATTTCATTCGCGAATTCCGTGCCTTTACCGGCCTGACCCCGGCACGTTTCCAGGCCGAGGTGGCGCCGCTCACCCGCATCACCATGACAGAGCGCCGGCAGCTCCCCGGCCTGCCCAATCTGGTGCGTATCGCCTGATCGTGCGGCGGCGCGGCGCTTGACACAGCGGGTCCCCGCCCGCATAACCCGACCAATATTGTCCACTTTGGCGAAACAGGCCGGAAACCAGCGGTGATCCGTCTCACAAACCTTGCCGATTATGCCGTCGTCGTGATGGCCGCCGCCGCGCGGGAGCCAGCTGCGAAGCTTTCGGCAGCACGCGTGGCGGAATTGACCGCGATCCCGGCGCCCACCGTGGCCAAGTTGATGGGCACGCTGGCCCGCGGGGGGCTGCTCAATGCCTCGCGCGGGGTGTCCGGCGGCTTTACCCTGGCCCGCGCGCCCGCCGACATCAGCGTGGCCGAAGTGGTGGAAGTGGTGGATGGGCCAATCGCCCTGACCAGCTGCGCCGGCGGCGATGTGAATGATTGCGCCATGGAAGGCCACTGCGCCATCCGCGGCCATTGGGCACCGATCAACCGGGCCGTGCGCGGCGCGCTTGCCGCTGTGTCACTGGCCGATCTGGTGCAGCCGGCGGCAGCGGCGATACCGGCACCGCAGCCCGTGCTGGCTGACTGACTGTTTGGAAATGAACGCCATGTCTGACGACGTTACCGAAACCATCAATGCTGCGCCGGATACACCGGTGCCCGATGCCGCTGCGCGCGCCGCAGTGGATGATCTGGCCACCTACAAATGGGGCTTTTCCTCGGATGTGGAATCCGAACTGGCCCCCAAGGGCCTGAATGAAGACACGGTGCGCTATATCTCGGCCAAAAAGGGCGAGCCGCAATGGCTGCTCGATTGGCGGCTGAAGGCCTTTGCGCGCTGGCTGACGATGGAAACGCCGGAATGGGCCAAGCTGGACATTGCGCCGATCGATTATCAGGACGCCTATTATTATGCCGCGCCCAAGGCCCGGCCTACCCTTGAGTCGCTGGACGATCTCGATCCGGAGATCCGCCGCGCCTATGAAAAACTGGGCATCCCCATCGAGGAACAGAAGGTGCTGGCCGGCGTGGAGGGTGCGCGCAAGATAGCCGTGGATGCGGTGTTCGACAGCGTGTCGGTGGCCACCACCTTCCGCGCCGAACTGGAAAAGGCCGGCGTGATCTTCCGGTCGATCAGCGAGGCGGTGAAGGAATTTCCCGATCTGGTGAAGAAATGGCTGGGCAGCGTAGTGCCGGTGCAGGACAATTATTTTGCCTGCCTGAACGCGGCGGTCTTTTCCGATGGCACCTTCGTCTACATCCCGGAAGGCGTGCGCTGCCCGATGGAGCTGAGCACCTATTTCCGCATTAACGCCGCCAACACCGGGCAGTTCGAGCGCACGCTGATCATCGCCGACAAGGGCAGCTATGTCTCCTATCTGGAAGGCTGCACTGCGCCGATGCGCGATGAAAATCAGCTGCATGCCGCCGTGGTGGAACTGGTCGCGCTGGACGATGCGGAGATCAAATATTCCACCGTGCAGAACTGGTATCCCGGCGATGCGGAAGGGCGGGGCGGCATCTATAATTTCGTCACCAAGCGCGCCAACTGCCTAGGGCGCAACTCCAAGGTCAGCTGGACGCAAGTCGAGACCGGCAGCGCCATCACCTGGAAATATCCCAGCTGCGTGCTGTCTGGCGAAAACAGCGTGGGCGAATTCTATTCGGTGGCCGTCACCAACAATCGCCAGCAGGCCGATACCGGCACCAAGATGATCCATCTTGGCAAGGGCACGCGATCGACCATCGTATCCAAGGGCATCAGCGCCGGGCGCAGCAACGGCACCTATCGCGGGCTGGTGCGCGTGGCCGCCACTGCGGAGGGCGCGCGCAATCACACCCAGTGCGATTCGCTGCTGCTCGGCAGCCAGTGCGGCGCCCACACCGTGCCCTATATCGAGGTGCGCAACCCCAGCGCCACCATCGAACATGAAGCAACGACATCGAAGATCAGCGACGATCAGCTTTTCTATGCCCAGTCGCGCGGGCTGGATGCGGAAAGCGCGGTCAGCCTGATCGTCAATGGCTTCTGCCGCGAAGTTCTGCAGCAGCTGCCGATGGAATTCGCTGTGGAGGCGCAGAAGCTGCTGGGTCTCAGCCTGGAAGGCAGCGTGGGATGAGGCCGGCGCTGGCCATGATGCCGCTGCTGCTGGCTGCCTGCGATGCCGCGCCGCCGCGCGTCGATCCCAAGGGCCAGCAACTGCGGGCCGAGCTGGACCGGTTGACCGCCGATTATGCCGCCTGTGTCGACAAGGGCGTGGCAGCAGCCGATGTGTCGCAAGACCCTGCCGGCAGCATTGCCATCGAAGCCGTGAAGGCCTGCCGCCCGGCCCGCGACGCGCTCAAACGCAAGGTGGCCGAATTTGATCTGTTCGGCCATCCCGGCCGCGCCGCCAATCAATCAGACGCGGTGGCCGACGCCAGCGTGGGCGTGATCGAGAAGGAACTGCGCGAAAATGCGGTGGTCACCATCGTCAAGCGCCAGAATGAAACCCGCTAGGAACATCATGCTCGTCATCGACAATCTGACCGCCGAAATTGACGGCAAGACCATCCTGAAAGGCCTCACCCTCACCGTGAACGCCGGGGAGGTCCACGCCATCATGGGGCCGAACGGGGCTGGCAAATCCACCTTGTCCTACGTGCTGGCCGGCCGCGCTGGCTATGAGGTGACGGGCGGCAGCGTGACCTTCCGGGGCGAAGATCTGCTGGCCAAGGCACCGCACGAACGCGCCGCTGCCGGGCTGTTCCTGGGCCTGCAATATCCGGTGGAAATCCCCGGCGTGTCGAACCTGTTGTTCCTGCGCACCGCGCTGAACGCCCAGCGCACGCTGCGCGGTGAAGCCGAGCTGTCGGGGGCGGAGTTCATGAAGATCGCCCGCGCTGCCGCCGAAAAGCTGGGCCTGCCGTTCGACATGATGAAGCGCGCCGTGAACCAGGGTTTTTCCGGCGGCGAGAAAAAGCGCAACGAAATGGTGCAGATGCATATCCTTCAGCCGTTCCTTGCGGTGCTGGACGAAACGGATTCGGGCCTGGATATCGATGCGCTGCGCGTGGTTTCGGATGGCATCAACGCCCTGCGCGGGCCGGAGCAGGCGACACTGCTGATCACCCATTATCAGCGCCTGCTGGATTATGTCGTGCCCGATCATGTGCATGTGCTGATGGATGGCCGCATCGTGCGGTCGGGCGGCGCCGAACTGGCGCACCAGCTGGAGGCGGAAGGCTATTCCGCCATCGCGGCATGAGCGCCCAAAATGCCTTGATGCCCACCCGCAAGGATGAGGCCTGGCGCTACAGCGATCTGGCCGCCGTCGCCCGCCACTGGCCGGTGGCGGTGGAACCCGTGACCGTGGCTGCCGGCGAAACCCGCAGCGACATCATCCGCGCCAGCGAGGAATCCATCCGTCATCTGGCCATCAGCATCGGCGCTGGCGGTGCCTACCGGCTCACCATCCTGGATGCCGGCCGCAGCTATGGCCGCATCGCATTGGACGTGACGCTGCACGACGGCGCCGATTTTCAACTGGGCGCGGTCCTGATCGGGCGCGGCGCCCAGACCATCGAACTGGTCACCACGGTTCGCCATGTCGGCCCCGCTGCCACCAGCCGCCAGATCGTGCGTGCCGTGGCCGGCGGCACTGCCACCACCAGCTATCTGGGCCAGGTCGCGGTGGCGCGGGCGGGCCAGAAGACCGATGCCAGCCAGTCGTTCAAGGCGCTGCTGCTGAACCGCGGCGCCACCGCCAATGCCAAGCCGGAACTGGAAATCTTTGCCGACGATGTGAAATGCGCCCACGGTGCCGCCATCGGGGAAATTGACGGTCAGGCGCTGTTTTACCTGACCAGCCGCGGCATCCCGCCCGAACAGGCGCGCGCCCTGCTTACCCGCGCCTTCCTGTCGGATGCGCTGGACGGGCTGGACGAGGCCGCCACACAGGCGCTGGATGCCGAAATCACGGCGCTGTTGGAGCGCGCGGCGTGAGCGTCACCACAACCGCTGCGCTGCTTGACCTGAAGGGCGATTTCCCCGGTCTGGCCGGCGATTGGGCCTATCTGGACAGCGCCGCCACTGCACAGAAGCCGCAGGTGGTCATCGATGCGATCACCCGCCTGTATGGCCCTGAATATGCCACCGTCCACCGCGGCGTGTATGAACGCTCCGCCACCATGACAATGCGTTACGAGGCGGCGCGCGCCACCGTGGCGCGCTTTATCGGCGCAGCTTCGCCCGACGAAGTGGTGTTCGTGCGCGGCGCCACCGAGGGGATCAATCTGGTGGCGCAAAGCTGGGGCCAGCAGCTGAAGGCCGGTGACCGCATCCTGATTTCCGCGCTGGAGCATCACAGCAACATCGTGCCGTGGCAGCTGCTGCGGGACCGGACGGGGATCAGCATCGACGTCGCGCCGATCACCGCCGATGGCCGCATCGATGAAGATGCCCTGATCGCGATGATCCGGCCCGAAACGCGGCTGGTCGCCATCGCCCATGTCTCCAACGTGCTGGGCGGCGTTGCCGATGTGCGCCGCATTGCCGATGCCGCCCATGCGGCGGGTGCGCTGCTGCTGGTCGATGGTTGTCAGGCTGCGCCGCGCCTCACGCTCGATATGGCGGCACTGGACTGTGATTTCTATGTGCTGTCGGGCCACAAGCTTTATGGCCCCACCGGCATCGGCGTGCTGTGGGCGCGGGCAGACCTGCTGGCGTCGATGCCGCCGTGGCAAGGCGGCGGCGCAATGATCGAAACGGTGAGCTTCGAAAACACGACCTACGCCCCGCCGCCCGGTCGCTTCGAAGCCGGCACGCCCCATATCGAAGGCGTCATCGGGCTGGCCGCGGCCATCGATTATGTGGATTCGATCGGGCTGGAGCATATCCACGCTCACGAAAACGAGCTGGTGCGGCGCGCGCGCGCCGAACTGTCGGCGATCAACAGCATCACGCTCTATGGCCCGGCGGACAGCGCCGGCATCCTGAGTTTCACCATGGCGGGGGTGCATCCGCACGACATCGGCACCATATTGGATGATGCGGGCGTGGCCATCCGCGCCGGGCATCACTGCGCGCAGCCGCTGATGAAAATGCTGGGTGTGCCGGCCACCGCCCGCGCCAGTTTCGGCCTGTACAACACGGCCAGTGACGTGGAGCGACTGGTGGCGGGCCTTGTCAGGGTTTCGCGCATCTTTGGGGTATCAGCATGACCGAACGCGCTTTCGAGGTTGAAGAACTGAGCGAAGCCAAGCCGGTGGCGAAAGCGCCGCCGCTGCGGGCTGCCGCCGAAGCAGGCGCGCGCCAGCCGGATTATCTGGAGGGCTTCCTGAATCAGAAGCCGGAACCGGTCGAAGCGCCGGGCGATGATGTGCGCGACGAGATCGTCGCCGCCCTGCGCCAGATCTTCGATCCGGAAATTCCGGTGAACATCTATGACATGGGGCTTATTTACGGCGTTGAGGTGAACGAAGGCCACGCCATCATCACCATGACGCTGACGACGCCGCACTGCCCGGTGGCCGAATCCATGCCCGGCGAAGTGGAAATCCGCGTCTGCGCCGTGCCCGGCGTGCAATCGGCCGAGGTCAATCTGGTGTGGGATCCGGCCTGGGACCCGGGCAAGATGAGCGACGAAGCCCGGCTGGAAATGGGGATGCTGTGATGGAAACGACCACGCTTCGCCGCCCGCGCCCCGCCCCGCTGATCGTGACGGAGGGCGCATCGAACCGCATCGCCCACATCCTGGCCGCTGCGCCCGCCGATGCCGTGGGCGTGCGCCTGTCCACCCCGCGCCGCGGCTGTTCGGGCCTGGCCTATGATCTGGCTTATGTCACCGCCGCCAAACCCGGCGACGAGCGTATCGACACGCCGGGCGGCACCCTGTTCGTCGATGGCGGCAGCCTGATGTACCTGATCGGCAGCACCATGGACTGGCGCGAAGATGATTTCACCGCCGGCTTCGTGTTCAACAACCCCAATGCCAAGGGTGCGTGCGGCTGCGGCGAGAGCTTCAC
>DAITMD010000073.1:6381-9072 GCA_036835345.1 Sandarakinorhabdus sp.
TTCGTGCAGGAGGTGTGCTGGCGCACTTATTGGGTGGGCTGGCTCCAGCAGCGCCCGGAAATCTGGACGCGCTGGCAGGCCGATGTGGTGCGCATGGAGGCGATGCTGGGCGATGATGGCAAATGGCAGCGCCGCTACGAACAGGCGCTGGCCGGCAACACCGGCATCGATTGCTTCGATACCTGGGTGCAGGAACTGATCCAAACCGGCTGGCTGCACAATCATGTGCGGATGAGCTTTGCCAGCATCTGGTGCTTCACCCTGCGCCTGCCGTGGCAGCTGGGCGCGGCGTTCTTCTACAGGCATCTGCTCGATGCCTGCCCGGCCAGCAACACGCTGGGCTGGCGCTGGGTGGTGGGCTTGCAGACGCAAGGCAAGACCTATCTGGCCCGGGCCGATCTGATCCGGGATCTGTCGGGCGGCCGCTTCCGTGTGGACGCGCCGCTGGCCCGCGAAGCGCCGCCGTGGCCGGCCGACGAGATTCCACCGCCGATCGCGCCGGCACCGGCGATGCAGGCCGATGCCGAAGCGCGCACCGGGCTGTTCGTCACAACAGAAGATTGCAGCATGGAACAGCTGGCGCTGCCGGGGCAGATCGTCGCCGTGGCCGCCACGCCCGATATCGGCGGCACCCCGGCCCCGCTGAAGCAGCGGGCGGCGATGGCCATGCTGGCCGACGGCCTGAACCGCGCCGCCGCGCGCCTGGGTCTGGAACCGGAACGGGTGGATGCCACCTTTGGCGTGGAGGCCATGCGCGATTGGGCGGCGCGCCATGCGCTCAAGCAGATCATCACCGCCGACGCCCCGGTGGGCCCGGTGAAGGATCGGCTGGATATGCTCGCCCCCGCCTTGGCCGCCGACGGCGTGCGGCTGGTGCGGCTGCGGCGGGCCTGGGATGATGCGGCATGGCCCCATGCCAGGAAGGGCTTCTTCCCGTTCAAGGCTGCCATTCCGAAACTGCTGGCGCTTGGGCCGGCATCGCTGGCATGATGCTGGCCATGCGAATAATTCTTCTCACTCTTCCCCTGCTGCTGGCTGGCTGCGGCGTGGCCAAGGCCGTCGTCACCGCCCCGATCAAGGCCGGCGAGATCATCTACGATACGGCCACCGAAAGCCAGGAAGAGGCCGACATCAAGCGCGGCCGCGCCATCCGCAAGGAAGAGGAACGTGCCGAGAAGGAGCGCCGCCGCGCCGAGAAGGACGCGCGGCGGGCCGAGCGCGAGGCAACGCGGCCGCGCTAGTCGTCCGGCCCCAAACTCGGATCAAGATCGCGCGGGCGCACAAATCGCACCAGTTCGGCCCGGCCGCCGTCGATCTGCGCCCAGCGATCGATGGCAATATCCAGCCGAGCCAGCGTGGCGGTGGGGTATTTCAGCTCCGCCTCAGACCGCAGCGCGCCGCCCGGCGGTACCAGTTCCAGCAGCAGATCCTCCAGCCCAGGATTGTGGCCGACCAGCATGGCGCTGCGATGATCATCGGAAAATCCGGCGCACAATTCGATCAGCGTCGCCGATGACGACAGATAGATGCGCCCTTCATACACCGGCGCCAGCGGGCGGTTCATGCCGGCTTCCAAGCCTTCAATGGTCTGCCGCACCCGCACCGCCGGCGAGGCAAACACCAGCGCCGGATCGGGCATGTCGCCGCGCTTGATCGCCGCGCCCAGCCACTGCCCCACCCGCATGGCGGCGCGCCGGCCGCGATCATTCAGCGGCCGATCAAAATCGCGCAGCAATGGATCGTCATAGCCGGATTTGGCGTGGCGCAGGAGGATGAGCGACTTCATGGGCCCTCCCGGCTTGGCACATCGGTGGGCGCGATTCCAGAGGCGCCGATGCCGGGTTTCACCGCCAGCACGGCATCGGCCAGCGTCACCCGCCGGATCGGCACGCCAGCCGGAAACGCACCAAGCAGGCGCGACGGCACCGCCGCGCCCAGCAGCACGAACTGGCCGCGATCATCGGCGCGGCGGATCAGCCGGCCGAACGCCTGCGCCAGACGATCCATCGTCACCCGATCATCATGGGCATTGCCGCCGCCCGCCGCGCGCCGGGCGCTGTGCAGCACGGTGCGGCGCGGCCATGGCACGCCTTCCATGATCACCTGCCGCAGCGATGCGCCCGGCACATCCACCCCGTCGCGCAGCGCATCGGTGCCCAGCAGCGAAGCCCCCGGTTCGGCACGGAATATATCCACCAGCGTGCCGGTATCGATGGGATCGACATGCTGGGCATAAAGCGGCAGCCCGGCGCGGGCCAGCGGATCGGCCAGCCGCGCGTGCACGGCGCGCAGGCGGGCGATGGCCGTGAACAGCCCCAACGTGCCGCCGCCCGCCGCTTCGATCAGCGCGCGGTAGGCGTGGGCCAGCGCGGCAATATCGCGCGGTTTCACATCGGTGACGATCAGCACTGCGGCCTGACGCGCATAATCGAACGGGCTGAGCGCGGCGAAATGCCGGGCTGCGCCGGGCAGCAGCGCCGCGCCGGTGCGGGCATCGGCCTCCCGCCAATCATCGGCCAGCGCATCGGGGCGCGAACGCAGCGTTGCCGATGTCACCACCACGCCGTGCGCCGGTTCCAGCACGGCGGCGGCGAACGGCCGCATCGGGTTCAGCCAGCGCCGCTGCACACCCACGTCCAGCAGGCGGCCATCGGCCCGGGCCAGTTCCAGCCAATCGATGAAATCCGCATC
>DAITMD010000074.1:0-4209 GCA_036835345.1 Sandarakinorhabdus sp.
CGTTGGCGAATTCATGATCGTCCCAGATGGCGATCATCGGGAAGCGCGCGTGCAGTGCCTGCAACGCCGGATCGGCGCGGTAGCTGGCATAGCGCTGCCGATAATCATCGATCATCAGGATTTCATCGACCGGCAAGATCTCGCGGCCCGGCATCACCTGCTCCGGGTAAGCCCCCATCTGATATTCATAGATATAGTCGCCCAGGTGGATCACCGCATCAATATCGTCGCGCGCCGCGGCATGGGCATAGGCATTGAAGTGGCCGAAGGGCCGGTTGGAGCAGGACATGACCGCCAGCTTGAGGGCGCCAATCCTGCCGGCCGGCAGCGTTCTGGTGCGGCCCACCACCGATTGCGTGCCATCGGGCGCGGTAAAGCGATACCAGAGCCATTTGCCATCCGGCAGGCCCGACATACGGGCCTGCGCCGTGCCCCAGGTTTCGGCACCGGCCAGCACATCGGCGCGGGCGATGACGCGGCTCATCGCTTCATCTTCGGCCACTTCCAGTTTCAGCGTGGTCGCAGCGCCGGTGACGCTGGCATAGCGGGTCCACAGCGTGACCGCGCCGGGGCCGGGGTGACCGGAGGCGACGCCATGGGTGAAGCCGCTTGGCGCCCACAGCCGCGCAAGGGCCGGGCGTACCGGCAGGATCAATCCCGCGGCACTGGCGGTCAGGAAGGCGCGACGATCAATGGCAGGACGCATGGTGAATTCCCCTCTAGATGCAGGCGCGTTAAAGCCGATTTGTGTGACAATTTCGAGGAAAACGCTGCCCATGGCGAAAATGCGCCGCAAGGCCGATCTGCCAACCAAGGATTGCCTGACCTGCGGCCGCCCGTTCAGCTGGCGGAAGAAATGGGCGCGCGACTGGGACAATGTCAAATATTGTTCCGACGCCTGCCGCAGCGGCGCCTATTTGCGTGCCCGGCCAAATGGTGCAGACTGAGGCAAAGACGCATCGGGGAAGGGAATCGCATGGCCACGCAATTGAAATCGCCATCGGTGAAGGATCAGGTGTCGGCCGAGGAATGGGCGCTGCGCGTCGATCTGGCGGCAGCTTATCGGCTGGTGGCGCATTATGGCTGGGACGATCTGATCTTCACCCATCTTTCGGTGCGGGTGCCGGGGCCGGAGCATCATTTCCTGATCAACCCCTATAATCTGATGTTCGAGGAGATCACCGCCTCCAGCCTGGTGAAGATCGACGTTGAGGGCAATCCGGTGATGGAGACGCCATACATGACCAATCCGGCCGGCTTCACCATCCATTCGGCCATCCACATGGCGCGCGAGGATGCCCATGCCGTCATCCACCTGCACACGCCGCACGGCCAGGCGGTTTCGGCGCACAGCGACGGGCTGATGCCGCTGACGCAGACGGCGATGCTGATCCGTGATGAGCTGACCTATCACCACTATGAAGGGGTGGCGACCGATCTGGATGAGCGCGAGCGGCTGGTTGAAGATCTTGGCGCCACCAAGACCGCGATGATCCTGCGCAACCACGGCACGCTGACCGTGGGTGAGACGGTGGGCGAGGCGTTCATCAAGATGTATTTCCTGGAACGCGCCTGCGAGGCCCAGTGCCTGGCGCTGGCCGGCGGGCAGGAGCTGATCAACCACCCGCCGCAGGGCACGCCGGAAAAGGCCGCCGGTCAGGGCAAGCAGGGGCTTAAGGTCGTCGGCAACATGCTGGCCTGGCCGGCGCTGCTGCGCAAGCTCGACCGGATCGATCCCAGTTTCAGGGATTGAGACAGTCAGCTTGCTTGCGACTGACAGCACATGGCGGAACATTCGGTCTTCGTTGAACGCGAATTCGAGTTAGACGGCGGCATTCTTCTGGTCAGGTTTTACACGCCAACCAGAGAGCCAGGCGGCGTTTTTAAATGTCGATTGTCGTATGTATTTCCTGATCGTGAAGTCAGGCGATACGCGGTTGGCATCGACAGCATTCAAGCCCTGCTTTTGGCAATGCGATTGGTGCACACTGAACTTGTGGGAAGCGACGACTACAAGGCCGGATTGCTGACGTATTGCAACCAGTCAGACCTGGACCTTCCGCCACCTTGGGGGGACAGTCCGGAGTCGCGTTAGGCTAATCCTCGAACCGCTTCAGCGCATCGCCGGCAATGGCGATGACGGCCAGCCAGGCCCAGCCGAACAGCATGGCGGTGCCGCCAGCCGGCGCCAGCGCCGCCACCCATTTGGGTGCGCCCAGCGCCAGCAGGTTGAGGTCCATGGCGAAGATGAAGCTGCCAATGGACACCGCCCAGGCACCGCTGTGCACCCAGCTGCTGTTCCGCCACGCCAGCAGGCCGAACACGGCGGCGACATGGGGCAACTGGAACATCACCCCCGTCATGATCCAGTCCCGCGCCTGCGGATCATCGATGCCGTGGGCGGCAAACGTGCCAAAGGCCAGTGCGATCATGGCATTCAGGCAGGCAAAAGCCGGCAGGGCGCGCGGACGGCTGGGCGCGGCGGGCCTTGCGGCGGTATCGGCGGGAGTGGCCATGGATCAGCAAGCCTTCAGTTCGACAGGCGATAAAGTTCGCGGGCGGTGATCATCCGCATGATTTCGTTGGTGCCTTCCAATATCTGGTGCACGCGCAGATCGCGGAACAGTTTTTCCATCGGGAAATCCATCAGATAGCCATAGCCGCCCAACAATTGCAGGCCGCGATCGACGATGGACATGCCGGCATCGGTGGCAAAGCGCTTGGCCATGGCGGCAAACATCGTCTTGTCCGGCGTGCCCTCGCTCACCTTCACCGCCGCCTGATAGAGCAGGGCGCGGGCGGCGGCGAGATCGGTGGCCATATCGGCCAGTTTGAACTGCGTGGCCTGAAAATCGGTGATGGCCTTGCCGAACTGCTGGCGCTGGCGGCCGTACGCCAGCGCTTCGTCCAGCGCGCGCTGCGCGCCGCCCAGGCTGCACGCGCCGATGTTCAGCCGGCCGCCGTCCAGCCCGGCCATGGCGATGGCAAAGCCCTGCCCTTCCTCGCCTACCAGATTGTCCACAGGCACGCGCACGGCATCGAAATTGACCTGCGCGGTGGGCTGCGATCGCCAGCCCATCTTGCGCTCCTGCGCGCCAAAGCTGACGCCGGGCATGTCCTTTTCGATCACCAGGCAGGAAATTCCCTTTGGCCCCTCGCCGCCGGTGCGGACCATGGTGACATAAAGATCATTCACACCGCCGCCGGATATGAACGCCTTCGATCCGCTCACCACATAATGATCGCCGTCCCGCACGGCGCGCGTCTTCAGCGCTGCCGCGTCGGATCCTGATCCGGGTTCGGTCAGGCAATAGCTGGCGATCTGATCCATGCTGATCAGGCCGGGCAGATAGCGGTCTTTCACCGGCTGGGCGCCATAGGCATCGATCATCCACGCCGCCATGTTGTGGATGGAGATGAAGGCGCTGGTGGACGGGCAGCCATAGGCCATCGCCTCCATGATCAGCGCGGCTTCCAGCCGGCCCAGCCCGATGCCGCCGCTGGCCTCGCTCACATAAATGGCGCCGAAACCCAGCGTGGCGGCGGCCTGCACAACGTCCTTGGGATAATGATGCTCTTCGTCCCAGCGCGCGGCGTGCGGCGTGATCTGTTCGGCGGTAAAGCGGGCGGCCGCTTCCTGAATGGCGCGCTGATCGGCGGTAAGGTCAAACTGCATCGGGCCGGGTTCCATCGAAGCCATGGCCAGCCCCTAGCGCAGATTGCCGGCCAAACGAAATCCCCCGCATGGTCGCCCATGCGGGGGATGATGTCGCGGCTGATGCCGAAAAGGCGTCAGGCAGCAACCGTGCGGCGACGGCGGGCGCTGGCACCCACCAGGCCGAAGCCGGCGATCAGCATCGCCCAGCTGGTTGGTTCGGGGATGCCGGGATTGACTGGTGTGTCGTCGATGAACACGCCGGCATAGGCAAGGCCGGACTGGAATGCGGTATCGCTCCAGTTGGTCACGCCGAAGGCCAGGCGATAATCGCCTGCCGTTTCAATCGTGTAGGTGGCCTGAATCCAGCCCGTGAAGCCGCAGCCCTGGCCCGGGCCATTGAAGCAGTTGCCGCTGCTGCCGCCCAATTGTGCCCACGCCGGGCCGCCGCCGGCGCCAGTGCCAAGCTGGATCGGGGTGGAATCAGGCACCAAAGTTGCCAGCAAACCCGGCAGGCCGAAACCCGGCACGGTGTTGCCCGAAGGCGTGGTGCG
>DAITMD010000074.1:4309-9060 GCA_036835345.1 Sandarakinorhabdus sp.
GTCACGTCACCGTTGGCACCCGCCGTGCCGCAATTGCCAACACATTGCGCCTGCGCGCCGCTGGCGAGGCCAGCCGCGAGCGCGCTGGCCAGCAGAAAACGATAAGACCCACCCATTATAAATCCCCTTTTACTAACGCTCACGACCGGCCGAATCCGGAACGAACGTTAATAAGGGATTTACACAACATTAAGCTCAAGACAATTGAAATATTTGCGTCAGCTTTGGCATGGCCGCAGCGGGATGACAGGCGCTGCCATTTCGGGCATGCGCTCAGCCATGAACCCCACGCCAGACACGATCGTTGACCAGCTCGTCGCCATCCACCGCGAGTCCACTGCCGCCCTGCGCAGCGCGCTGAAGGCTTTCATCGATGATGGCGTGGTGCCCGATGCGGCGGCGCGCGTGCGCGGCGATTGGGCCTATCCCGAACTGCGCCTGCAATGGGACGGCGCGCAGCCGGCGCGACGGCCCACGCGCGCCTTTGCCCGGCTGAACAGCGCCGGCAGCTATGCCGCCACCATCACCCGCCCGGCCATGTTCCGCGCCTATCTGATCGAGCAGCTGGGCCTGTTGATGGCAGATTACGAAGTGAGCATTTCGGTCGGCCGGTCAGAAGCGGAAATCCCTTATCCCTATGTGCTGGACGGTGCGGCCGATCTCAATCTGGAAGGTGCCGCGGCGGCCGAACTGGCGCGGCATTTCCCGACCACGGAATTGCAGCAGATCGGCGATGAACTGGCGGACGGTCTGTGGGAGGAGTTCCGGGTTGAACACCGTCCGCTCGCCCTGTTCGACGGCCCGCGCACCGATTTCTCGCTGGCCCGGCTGAAGCATTACACCGGCACCGCGCCGGAGGATTTCCAGCACTATATCCTGCTCACCAACTATCATCGTTATGTCGATGAATTCGTGCGCTGGGCCTGCCGGCAGCTTGGAAACGGCTATGACCGCCTTGCCTGCCCCGGCGGGCTGGACATCACCGCCGATGATCCGGATGCAGACCGCGCCGCCGCCGATTTCGCATGGCGCAAGAACCAGATGCCGGCCTGGCACCTGGTGGCGCCTGGCGGGCAGGGGATCACGCTGGTCAACATCGGCGTCGGCCCGGCCAATGCCAAGACGATCTGCGATCACCTGGCCGTGCTGCGCCCGGAAGCCTGGCTGATGATCGGCCACTGCGGCGGCCTGCGCCCGTCGCAGGCCATTGGCGATTATGTGCTGGCCCATGCTTATTTGCGCGACGATCATGTGCTGGACGATGTGCTGCCCCCCGAAATCCCCATACCGGCGCTTTCGGAGGTGCAGAAGGCCCTGCAGTTGGCCACCGAGAAGGTGACCGGCAAGGCAGGCGATGCGCTGAAGCCGCGCCTTCGCACCGGCACCGTGGTGACCACCGATGATCGCAACTGGGAACTGCGCTATTCGCGCTCGTCGCTGCGCTTCAATCAGAGCCGGGCCGTGGCCATCGACATGGAATCAGCCACCATCGCGGCGCAGGGGTACCGGTTCCGCGTGCCCTATGGCACCTTCCTGTGCGTATCCGACAAGCCGCTGCACGGCGAGATCAAGCTGCCTGGGCAGGCCAACCGATTTTATGAAGGCGCGATTTCGGAGCATCTGCAGATCGGCATCGAAGCCATGATGATCCTGCGCGGCGAAGGCCCGGCGCTGCATTCCCGCAAGCTGCGCGCATTCGACGAACCGCCTTTCCGCTGAAGCGCGGCGAGCGCGCGTGCCGCGCGCGGACTCGCGCGAAGCCGGCCCCCGGATCAAGTCCGGGGCAGGCGGCGGGATTGGCAAGCCGGCGGCACGGCTTTGCCAGGCCAGAGGCTTGCCAATCCCGTTCGACGTCACGAAAGCTGGGTCGAAACCCCAACCTCCGCCAGCAGCGCCGCCCGCGCCGCCTTCACATCGCGCCACAAATCCGGGTTCGCCATGTCCCCCGGCCTGATTTCCTGCGGCCACCAGCGTTCCACCAGTCGTTCCAGCCGATCAGCCTTCACCTCGTCGAGCATAAACCGCGCATCCACGCGCGCCGGATCAGCCACCACCCGCAGCCGCAGGCACGCCGGCCCGCCGCCATTCTGCATCGATTCGCGCACATCGACGAAATGCGCCGCGCGGATGGGGCCATTGCCCGCCACCAGCGCCGCCAGCCAGGCGTTCACCGATGGCGTCTCCTCGGCCTCTTTCGGCAGCACCAGCGCCATGCTGCCATCGGGCAGGGAGAGCAACTGGCTGTTGAACAGATAGGAGCGGATGGCATCCTCCAGCGAGACTGCGCTGGCCGGCACCTCCACGAACAGCGCATCGGGCATCAGGCGTGCGATATCGGCCTTCAGCGCTCCGGCATCGGCAAAGGCCAGTTCATGCGCGAACAGCACGTTGCCATTGGCTACGGCCACCACATCATTGTGGAAGGCGCCAGCATCGATGGCGGTCTGGCTCTGCGCCACGAAAAGCGCTTGGTTCACACCGTGGCGGCGGGCGATGGCTTCGGAGGCGCGGCGGTTCTGGCGGGCGGGGAAGCGGCCGCCATCCTCCCCATAGACGAAGATTTCCAGGCCCGGTGAGTCATGCGCCGCACACAGGCGCATGAAATTGGCGGCACCCTCATCGCCAAACGCCGCCGGCAGGGCGGCGTGCACCGCAAAGCCCGGATCGGCAAAGGCGATGGCCAGCTGGGCATGGGTTTCGGGATGTTCGATGCTGCGGTGTGCCATGCGCGACAGGTTGGCAGCGCTGATGTGGCAGCGGCCGTCGGCGGTATCGGCCGCAGGCGAAACGGTGGCAGCATTGGCGGTCCACATCGACGATGCCGACGCGGCGGTTGCGAACAGGCGCGGATCGTCGGCGGCGGCGTTTGCGATCACCTGTCCATCGCTGCCGGCAAAGCCCATCGATCGCAGAAAGGCCGCATTGGGCCGATCCAGCGGCAGCAGAAAGCCCTGCGTGAGACCCAGCCCCATCACGAAGCGCATCTTGGCGATGCCCTGCAAGGCGGCCGCACGCGGGCGCGACGTGGCGCCGCCGTGCCTGGCGCTGGCAAGATTTCCCAGCGAGAGCGCCGCATAATTGTGGCTGGGTCCGATCAGGCCATCGAAGTTGATCTCGCGGATCATGGCCGCAGCCCCGTGGTGATGCTGCCGGCCACCTGTTCAGCCGCCAGTGTTGCCACCGGAAAGGCGCAATAATCAGCGGCATAATAGGCCGATGGCCGGTGATTGCCGCTGGCGCCAACGCCGCCGAACGGCGCTGCCGACGATGCGCCGTTGGTGGGACGGTTCCAGTTGACGATGCCTGCGCGGCTGCGCGCCCAGAAATCATCGAACAGCGCCGCATCGCCGCCAATCAGCCCGGCGGCGAGGCCAAAGCGGGTGGCATTGGCGGCGGCAACTGCTGCATCCCAATCGGGCACGCGGATGATCTGCAGCACCGGCCCGAACAGCTCGTCATCGCTCGGCGCACAGCCGGTCATGTCGATGAGGGCGGGCGACAGAAAGGGCCGGTCGGCACGGGCGCGCACCAGCGGCCGCAGCACCCGGCCGCCAGCGGCCTGCAACCCGGCCCAGCCGCGCTGCAGCCCATCGGCGGCGGCGTTCGAAATCACCGGGCCCATGAACGGCTGCGGTTCATCGAAGGGCGCGCCGACAATCAGGCGATCGGTCAGCGCCAGCACCGCTTCGATCAGCTGGTCATCCTGCACGATCAGGCGGCGGGCGTTGGTGCAGCGCTGCCCGGCGGACAGGAAGGCCGATTGCACCACGGTCGCGGCGGCGGCGTCAATATCGGCAACGTCCCATGCAATCAACGGGTTGTTGCCGCCCATTTCCAGCGCCAGAATGCGGTGCGGCGTGGCCGCGAACTGCCGGGCCAGCGCCGCACCGACATGGGCGGAGCCGGTGAACAGCAGCCCGTCGATATCCGCCGCGGCAAGCTCCCGCCCGACATCGCCGCCGCCCTGGACGATGTTCAATACACTATCCGGAAGGCCGGCCTGCTGCCACAACTGGCCCATGAAGGCCGCCACGGCAGGGGTTTGTTCAGACGGTTTGAACACCAGCGTGTTGCCGGCCAGCAAGGCCGGGACGATATGGCCGCCCGGCAGGTGCGCGGGGAAATTATAGGGGCCCAGCACCGCCAGAACCCCATGCGGCTTGTGACGCAGCAGCTGCTTCACACCGGCGGCATCAGTGGATTTCTCTCCGGCGCGTTCAGCCTGGGCGGTGATGCTGATCTCCACTTTGGCGGCCACGCTGGCCACTTCAGTGCGGGTTTCCCATAGCGGCTTGCCGGTTTCGCGGGCGATGAGGCGGGCGAAATCCTCGGCAGCGTCATCTACTTTTGCCTTGAAGCGGCGAGCGATTTCAATGCGTTCGTTCAGCGGTGTCTGCGCCCAGCGCAGTGCTGCGTCGCGGGCGCGCGTGACGGCTTCGGCTACGCCGCCGGTCGGCCCCTGCCAGACAATTTGCGCCGTGCAGGGATCGGTGGAAATCAGCTCAGGCGGCGACATGGCGGATCCTCGTGCCCGGAGTGATGCCGAACGCGCCGGCAACAGCCGCCGGCATGGCGCTGCGGGGAAGGTCGAACGCGGCATAAAATGCCTGAAATTCCAGCAAATTGCCGGCAGCGATCAGGCTGGGCTCGGTTGCCTCGATATCGCTCAGCACGGACACTTCGGCTTCGGCCGACAGGCGGACCGTGCGCAGATCATCGGTGCGCGCCGAAACCGTGGGGCCGCCATCGAA
>DAITMD010000075.1:0-9045 GCA_036835345.1 Sandarakinorhabdus sp.
GCGAGGTTTTCCGTTCCGTGGCAAAGCGTTACGACATCATGAACGATCTGATGTCAGCCGGCATGCACCGGGTGTGGAAGGATGATTTCGTCCGCCTGGTAAAGCCCAGGGCCGGCGAGGACATATTGGATATGGCCGGCGGCACCGGCGACATCGCGTTTCGGATGGAGCCATCAGGCGCGAACATCACCGTGGCCGATATCAACCCGGCGATGCTGGAAGTGGGCATGGAGCGCGCGGCCGAGCGCGGCCTCACCAGCCTGATCTGGCGCGAGCAGAACGCAGAAACGCTCGATTTTCCAGATCGTTGCTTTGATGCGTACACGATCGCGTTCGGCATCCGCAACGTCACCGATATACCGGCGGCGCTGCGCGAGGCGCACCGGGTGCTGCGCTTTGGCGGGCGGTTCTTCTGTCTGGAATTTTCCACCACCACCTGGCCGGGTTTTGCTGATATTTACGATGCTTACTCGGAAAAGCTGGTGCCGCGCATCGGCGAGCTGGTGGCCAAGGATGCCGAGTCCTACCGCTATCTGATCGAATCGATCAGGCGCTTTCCCCCCATGCCGGAGTTTGCCGCGATGATCGGGCAGGCCGGTTTTGCCCAGGTGAAATATCGCCCGATTCTGGGCGGCGCGGTGGCGATCCACAGCGGCTGGAAAATCTGATTTGATCGCAGTCGTGCACCTGTGGCGGATGCTGATCTGGGGCCGCCGGTTGGCGCGCGCTGGCGCCCTGCGACCGCTTGAGAGCCAAACGTTACCGCTTGCTGTCCGTTTGGTGGCAAAAGTCGCGCGTTTCGGCACAAGTGCGCCAACCACGCCGGATTTCGCCGCCGGACTTACGGCAGTTGGCCCGGCCGCGATCAAATTGGGCCAGGCCCTGGCCACCCGCCCTGATCTGATCGGCGTGGCCGCCGCCGCCGATCTGGCCCGCCTGCAGGACAATCTGCCCCCCGTGCCGTTCGCCGCCATCGAACCGCAGCTGAACGCGGCCTGCGGCGGCGACTGGAAAACTGCGTTCGAATTGATCGAGCCTGATGCCATCGGCGCGGCCTCCATCGCGCAGGTGCACCGCGCCATCACCAGCGATGGCCGCCCCGTCGCCATCAAGTTGCTTCGCCCCGGCATCGAGGCCGAGGTTGCCTCCGCGCTAAGCACCTATGAATGGGGTGCCAGCCATATCGAAACACTGGGCGGCGAATTTGCCCGGCTGCGCCCGCGCGCCGTCATCGCCACGTTCAAGGGCTGGATCGAGGCCGAGCTTGATCTGCGCCGCGAGGCCGCCAATGCCTCGGAACTGGGTGAAATCCTGGCCGGCGAAGCCGATTTCGTGGTGCCGGGCGTCGATTGGCAGCGTTCCACCCGCCGCATGCTGGTGATCGACTGGATCGACGGGGTGAAATTGTCTGATACCGCCGCCATCGCCGCGCTGGATATTGATCGCCCGCATCTGGCGCGCGTGCTGGTGAACGGCTTTCTGGCGCAGGCCATCGCCAAGGGCTTTTTCCATGCCGACATGCACCAGGGCAATCTGTTCCTGATACCGCCGGGTGAGACATGCGATCACGCCCGCATCGGCGTCATCGATTTCGGCATCATGGGCCGCATCAACCGCCGCGCCCGCCTGTATCTGGCCGAAATCCTGCACGGGCTGGTCACCGGCAATTATGCCCGCGTCGCCGAGATCCACTTCGAAGCCGGCTATGTGCCGCCGCACCACAATCAGGCCGCCTTTGCCACCGCGCTGAGGGCGGTGGGCGAACCCATTCGCGGCCGTCAGGCGCGGGACATCAGCATCACCGATCTGCTGGAGGGTCTGTTCGCCATCACCCGCAGTTTCGACATGCCGGTGCAGCCGCATCTGCTGCTGCTGCAAAAGACCATGGTGATGGTGGAAGGCGTGGCGCTGACCATCGATCCTCAGGTGAACATGTGGGAAGTGGCCGAGCCCTATGTGCGCGACTGGGTGCGCGATGAAATGGGCCCGGAGGCGCTGCTGGCCGACAATCTGGTGCTGAACGTCCGCGCGCTCCGGCAGTTGCCGCGCCTATTCCGGCAGTGGGTGGCAGAAAACCCGATGCCCGGCGCCGCCCCGCCGCAGGCCCCGCTGCCGCCGCTGCCTGAAGCCAGCAGCGCGGGCTGGTCCACCGCCTGGCTGCTGCTGGCGGCCGGGCTGGGCGCGGCGGCGGTGCTGCTGCTGGGCTGATCGCCGGCTTGCACGCCCCTGCCCATCGGCGTAAGGCCGCGCCCATGGCTCAGACTGTCAAGGCAATCGTTACCGTCACGCTGAAAAATGGCGTGCTCGATCCGCAGGGCCGCGCGATTGAGGCAGCGCTGCACGGGCTGGGATTCGAAGGCGTGGCCGGCGCCCGCGTCGGCAAGATCATCGAGCTGGACGTGGCCCCCGGCACCCCACGCGAAACCATCGAGGCGATGGCGCGGCAGCTGCTTGCCAACACGGTGATCGAGAATTTTCAGGTGGACATGCCGTGAAAGCCGCCGTCATCGTCTTTCCCGGCTCCAACTGCGATCGCGATCTGGCCGATGCCATCACCAAGGTGTCGGGCCGCGCGCCTGCCATGATCTGGCACCGCGAAACCACCCTGCCCGAAGGCCTGGATTTCATCGGCATCCCCGGCGGATTTTCGTATGGCGATTATCTGCGCTCCGGTGCGATGGCCGCCCGCTCGCCGGTGATGCAGGCCGTTATCAAGGCCGCCGGCGAAGGCCGCGCCGTGCTGGGCATCTGCAACGGCTTTCAGGTGCTCACCGAAGCCGGCCTGCTGCCCGGCGCGCTGATGCGCAACGCCGGCCTGAATTTCGTCTGCCGCGACGTGACGCTGCGCGTTGAAAACAGCCAGTCGATCTTCACCAGCCGCTTTTCCTCCGGCGAGGACATCACCATCCCGGTTGCCCACCACGACGGCAATTTTGTGGCCGATGCCGAAACCCTGCACCGCCTCGAATCCGAAGGCCGCGTCGCCTTCCGCTACGCCGAACCGGTCAACGGCTCCGCCTGCGACATTGCCGGCATATTGAGCGACGCCGGCAACGTGCTGGGCATGATGCCCCATCCGGAACGCGTGATCGAACCCGAACAGGGCGGCACCGACGGTCGGCGCCTGTTCGAAGCCGCGATGATGGCGCTTGCCTGATCGGCGGCAGCTGATCGCCATGGCCGGCGCGGCGGCGCTGGCGCCTCTGCATCGCCTGTCTGCTCAGCAGCCGCTGCCCGATCAACTCGTCCTGCTCGGCACGGGCGGTGGGCCGACGCCCAAGGCCCTGCGCGCCGCGCCGGCTGCGGCACTGATGATCGACGGGCAGCTGCATATGCTGGATGCCGGCAATGGCGCGGCGCGTCAGGCAGCACTGGCCGGGCTGCCGCTGAAGAGCCTATCGCATATGTGGATCAGCCATCTGCACAGCGATCATGTGGCCGATGCCTTCACCCTGCCGTGGCTGGCGTGGGCGGGGGCGCTTGCCACGCCGGTGACGGTGCATGGCCCGCCGGGCATGGCCGCGATGGCCAAGGCGTGGCTGCGCTTTGCGAAGAAGGATATCGACACCCGCATCGCCGACGAAGGCAGGCCGGATTTGCGGACATTGCTGCGGGTGGCAGAGGTGAAGCCGGGCGCGCAGTTGAACACGGGCGAGCTGCGGGTGACGGCGGCGCGGGTGGAGCATCCGCCGCTGACCGATAGTTTCGCCTATCGCTTCGATTGGGCCGGCAAATCGGTTGTCTACAGCGGCGACACGCGACCCTGCCCGACGCTGATCGAACTGGCGAAGGGGGCGGACGTGCTGGTGCAGGAGGTGATGTATCTGCCCGCGCTCGACCGCCTCATTGCCAGCGAAAGCAACGCCGCCACGCTGCGCGAGCATCTGCTGGCCAGCCACACCACGGCGGAACAGGCCGGCGAGATCGCCGCGGCGGCCGGGGTGAAGCGGCTGTTGCTCACCCATTTCGTGCCGGGCGGCGATGCCAGCGTGACCGATGCCATGTGGGCGGATGCGGCTAGGCAGGCCTTTGCCGGCGAGGTGATCGTTGGGCGGGATCTGCTGCGCGTCGCGCTCTGAGCCAGCGAAAAGTGCCGCCTGCGGCCCGCGGCAGGCAAAGGTTCAACCGCCACCTGGAACCGATGGCCAAGCCAGTCAGGGCATGATAGCCCTCGGACTGGGGGGCGGCATGCGGCTCGCGGGAATTTTGCTGATCTCAGCCGCGCTGGCTTCGGCTGGCCGTGCGGTCCCCTGTCCCGACGGCCAGTCGGAACAGGCGGTGCGCTTTGCTGCGAACCCTTTGCTGGACATCAACACTGACCCGAGACTGGGTGACAATATCAATGGCCCGTCCGTCATTGCGGTGCCGGATTGGCTTCCCAACCCGCTGGGCAAATTCTACATGTATTTTGCCGATCATGCCGGCGATCATGTCAAACTGGCCTATGCGGATCGCCCCACGGGGCCGTGGACATTGCACCCGCCGGGCACTCTGCAACTGTCTCAGGCCGCATCGTTCGAGGATCATATTGCCTCGCCAGACGTGCATGTCGATCATGCCGCCCGGTCGATCCGCATGTATTTTCATGGCGTGAAAAAGGGCGGCAGCGGCATGGCGGATCAGAAGACCGGCGTGGCGCATTCGCAGGACGGACTGAATTTCCGAGCCGATCCCGACATACAGGGAATGTTCTACTTCCGTGTCTTTCGGCACGGCGATTCGCACTATGCCATCGCAAAGCATGACAATAATGGCTTCATGTCGCTCTATCGCGGCAAGACCGGATTGGGTGACTGGCAATTTGGCCGCGACATCCTTGCGCGCGGGCGCCACGCCGCTGTGGATGTTCGCGGCGACCGTTTGAGCGTCTATCACAGCCGGGTTGGCGACCTGCCGGAGCATATTCTTGTGTCCCGAGCCGACCTTTCCCGGGATTGGAGCGAATGGCAGTTTTCCGAAGCAGAGACGCTGCTATTGCCCGACATGCCGTATGAAGGCAGCCAGCATGCCATTGCTGACAGCCGCTATGGGGCGGCAACCAACGTGCGCCAGCTGCGTGACCCGGCCATTTTCCGGCAGGAGGGACAGACATTCCTCTATTATTCGGGGGAAGGCGAGGAAACCATCAACGGAGCAGAATTGGTCTGCCGCGAAAATGCCGGGCCGGCCCGCTGAGCCGCGCGCCGTTTCTCACACCCGTGTCTTGAACGGCGTGAAATCGGTTTCGGTGTCGAACACGTCCAGACCCTCGGCGGCCTTGAACCAGGCCACCACCTTGTAGGTGACGGGCGTGAGCAGCGCCTCCCAGATGACTTTCAGGGCATAGTTGGTGGCCATCACGCTGAACACCAATGAAGGTTCCCACAGGCCCCAGAAGGCCAGCGGGTAGAAGATCAGACTGTCCACCCCCTGCCCCACCACCGTGGAGCCGATGGTGCGCGTCCACAGCATCTTGCCCGCGGTGAGCAGTTTCATACGCGCCATCACGAAGGCGTTGGCCATTTCGCCGGCCCAGAAGGCCAGGATGGAAGCGAGGAAGATGCGCGGCACCTGCCCGAACACGTCGGCCAGCGCGGCCTGCCCCTTCCACGTGGGATCGGGCGGCAGGGCGACAACCACAAAGCTCATGGTGGCGGCGAACACCGATGCGGCAAAGCCCACCCAGACCACGCGGCGGGCGCGGGCATAGCCATAGACTTCGGTGAGCACGTCGCCGAGCACGTAGGACAGCGGGAAGAACAAGATGCCGGCGCCGAAGGTGACCGTGCCCCACACGGGCAGATCTACCTGCGCCGGCTTGGCCGCGCCGATCATGTTGGAACAGATAAGGATGACGGCAAAGGCCGCCATTGCGTAATCATAATAGCGAAGCTGCCGCCCGGCGAGCTCAGTGGCGGCGATGGCGCGGATGCCCTGCGGTTCGGTGGCGGCGGCGGCTTCCAGGATCGGATCGGTCATGGCGGCGCACCATACAGGCTGGCGCGGCGCCGCATAGTCGCGGGATGACGCAGGATTTATGTTCTGTTTATGTTCCCTTTCTGTTATGCACAGGCATGGCTGATTCGCTGCCCCTGCGCTGGCTCTATCTAGACCTGAACAGCTATTTCGCCAGCGTGGAGCAGCAGCTGGACCCCGCGCTGCGCGGCCGGCCGGTGGTGGTGGCGCCGGTGATGACCGACAGCACCAGCGCGATTGCCGCCAGTTATGAGGCCAAGGCGTTCGGCATCCGCACCGGCACCAAGATTTGGGCTGCGAAACAGCTGTGCCGCGATGTGGTGATCGTGCCGGGGCGGCATGATGAATATGTGCGCTTTCACCACAAGGTGATTGCCGAAGTGAACCGGCACGTGCCGGTGACGAGTGTGTGCTCCATCGACGAGGTGGCCTGCCGCCTGATGGACAACGAGAACAGCCCGGCCGGGGTGGCCAACCTCGCAAAGGCGATCAAGGCAGGGCTGGCCGCCAATGTGGGGGCGTGTCTCACGGCCTCCATTGGCGTTGCCACAAATCGCCTGCTGGCCAAGATGGCGGCCGATATGAAGAAGCCCGACGGGCTGACCATCCTGACCGATGACGTGCGCGCCGCGCGGCTGGCGGCGCTGCCCTTGAGCGATATTCCGGGCGTGGGGCGGGCGATGGAGAAGCGGCTGGCCGCCGCCGGCCTGGTGAGTATGTCGCAGTTGCTGGCGATGTCGCCCGGGCAGGCGCGCGGCGCGTGGGGCAGCGTATGGGGCGAACGGCTGCACCGGATGCTGCATGGGCATGAGATCGCCGAGGTGGCGCACGCGCAAAAGAGCATTGGCCACAGCCATGTGCTGGGGCCAGAGCGCCGCCCCATCCCCGTGGCGCGGCTGGTGGCGCGGCGGCTGGTGATGAAGGCCGGCACCCGCCTGCGCCGCGCCGAGCTTCGCGCCGGCTGGCTGGGCCTGTTCGTGAAGGGTGAGGCGCGCGGCACGAAATGGAAGGCCGGGGTGAAGCTGCCGCAGGTGATGGACACGATCAGCCTGGTGGAGGCGATGGATGCGCTGTGGGCCCGGATGACGCGCGATTTTCCGCAGGGTCGCCTGCTGCAGGTGGGCGTGGTGCTGGCCGAACTTACGCCAGCGCAGGCGGCGCAGGCCGATCTGTTCGATGCCGGCGCGCTGCTGTGTGCCCGCACCGATGCGCGGCGGCGGGCGCTGAGCGAGGCGATGGACCGGATGAACGCGCGTTTCGGCCGCGATGCCGTGACTCTGGGCCACGATGCCCGCGGCGCCACCCGTTCCCGTGGGCCGGCGATTGCCTTCACCCGCATTCCCGAACTGGCGGAATTTCACGAATGAGCGGAGATGGTTCGGCCGTGGCGTCGAACGGGCTTCCGGCAAGCCTCTGCCACGGCAAAGCCGCGGCGCCGGCTTGCCGGAACCCGCCGGCCGGGCACTGCGCCGAGTCTGGCGGCGGCACGCCGCCAGCCGGCTTGGCCTAGTGCAGCTTCAGTTTCGGCCGCACTACCTGGTTCACATGGCCCACCACGATCAGGAACAGGCCCTTGAACCAGCCGTGGATGGCGATCAGGTGCATCCGATAGAGCGAGGTATAGACAAAGCGCGCCAGCCGGCCTTCGATGGCCATCTTGCCGCCGACCAGATTGCCCATCAGGCTGCCCACCGTTGAAAAGCGCGCCAGGCTGACGAGTGAGCCCTTGTCACGGTAGATGAAGGGTTCAAGCGGCTTGCCGGCCACCAGCGCCTTGATGTTGCGGAACACCGTGTCGGCCATCTGGTGCGCGGCCTGCGCGCGCGGCGGGATCGGGCGGGCTTCGCCGGGCGGCGTATAGCTGCAGCAATCGCCAATGGCGAAGATGCTGTCGTCGCGCGTCGTTTGCAGCGTGTCGCGGACCAGCAGCTGGTTGTTGCGGGTCGTTTCCAGCCCGCCGATTTCGTGCAGGAACGGCGCGCCCTTCACGCCGGCGGCCCACACCCTGATATCGGCGGGGATCACCGTGCCGTCCTTCACATGGATGGCATCGGCGGTGGCGGATACCACCTGTGTGGAGGGCATCACCTTCACACCCAGATTTTCCAGTTCGGCATGGGCGGCGCCGGCCAGTTTTTCGGGCAGCAGCGGCAGGATGCGCGGCCCGGCCTCCAGCAGCGAAACTTCCAGCCGGTTGCGATCGAACACTTCCAGGCCATAAAACCCCAGCGCGTCGGCCGCCGAATACAGCTCGGCCGCCAGCTCCACGCCGGTGGCGCCGCCGCCCACGATCACCACTTTCACCGTGGCGTCGCTCTTGGGATCGGCCATCATCTGCCGCGACACGCGCAGGCACTGGTTCAGCAATTTGCGGCGGAAGCGATCGGCATCGATGCGGGTTTCCAGCGCGAGGCAATGTTCCTTCACGCCGGGAATGCCGAAATCGTTCGATATGCTGCCCACCGCCAGCACCAGATAATCATAGCGGATGCGGTGCTGGCCGATCACTTCGCTGCCATCTTCGTCGCGGATCGGCGCGATCACGATCTGTTTCGCCTCGCGGTCGATGGCTTCCAGCGCGCCATCGAAATAGCGATAGCCCCAGCGATAGGCGTGGCCGCGATAGCCCACCTCGTCCAGATTGGCGTCAAGGCTGCCAGCCGCCACTTCATGGAGCAGCGGCTTCCAGATGTGGGTGGGATTGCGATCGACCAGGATAATATCGAAATCCTGGCGCGGGAAATGCGCGCCCAGCTTCGTCACCAGCTCCAGCCCGCCGGCACCGCCGCCAACGACCACGATCTGCGTCTTTTTCCCGTCTGCCCTGATGCGCGGCATGCGTGCCCTTCACTGCTGCTGCACCGCGTCATAGCGGGGCCGGCGCGCAAGCGAAAGCCGGGCTCGCAGACTTAATAGAAGAAGCGCTCCTCGATGATCTTGCCGTCTTCGATGGTATAAAGCGCGATCTCGTCCATTGTCATGCGTGTGGCCGTATCCTTTACGGTCACGTCCATGGTGAAACGCACCGTGAACTGGTCGCCGTTCACCCAGGGGCCGGCAACCTCGACACCATGGATTTCGTGGGCGCCG
>DAITMD010000076.1:0-8946 GCA_036835345.1 Sandarakinorhabdus sp.
GGCGCTGGTTTCCATTTCGAAGCTGAAGCTGGCATCGTTCAGGCGCAGTTTGGAGATGCTGTCGCGCAATTTCTCGAAATCGGCGGCGTCGGTGGGGAACAGGCCGCAGAACACCACCGGCTGCACTTCCTTGAAGCCGGGCAGGGCTTCGTTGGCGGGGCGTTTCGCATCGGTGATCGTGTCGCCCACGCGCGCCTGCGCCACTTCCTTGATCTGCGCGGTGATGAAGCCGATTTCGCCGGGGCCAAGTTCGGTGAATTGTTCGATCTTGGGGCGGAACGCGCCGACGCGGTCCACCAGATGCGTGCTGTCGGCGGCCATGAACTTGATCTGCTGGCCCTTCCTGATGGTGCCATCGATGATCCGCACCAGCACGACGACGCCCAGATAGGGATCATACCAGCTATCGACCAGCATCGCCTTCAGCGGCTTTTGCGCGTCGCCCTTGGGGGGAGGAATCCGGGTGACGATGGCTTCCAGCACTTCGGCGATGCCGATGCCGGATTTGGCGCTGGCCAGCACGGCGTTGGAGGCGTCCAGCCCGATGACGTCCTCGATCTCCTTCTTCACCTTTTCCGGTTCGGCCGACGGCAGATCGATCTTGTTGATGACCGGCACAATTTCATGATCATGCTCGATGGACTGGTAGACGTTGGCCAGCGTCTGCGCTTCCACGCCCTGTGCCGCGTCCACCACCAGCAGTGCGCCTTCGCAGGCGGCCAGCGAGCGGCTCACTTCATAGGCGAAATCGACGTGGCCGGGCGTGTCCATCAGGTTGAGCACATAATCCAGCCCGTCGCGCGCCCGGTAATCCAGCCGCACGGTCTGCGCCTTGATGGTGATGCCGCGCTCCTTCTCGATGTCCATATTGTCGAGCACTTGTTCGGACATTTCGCGCAGCTGCAGGCCCCCAGTGGTCTGGATCAGGCGATCCGCCAGCGTGGACTTGCCGTGATCGATATGGGCGATGATCGAGAAATTGCGGATGCGGGACTGCGGGGTCATGCTTGGCGCTTTAGCAGGGCTGGGCGGCCATGCAACGCGACAGTTGGACTTGGGCGCAGGCAAGCTGCGCCGTGGCTTGACCGCCCGCCTGCGCGGCCATAGCGGGACGGCACAGGTTCAGGAGACACAAATTGACGCTTTCGATCGCCATCATCGGGGCTGGCCCGGCCGGATATTATACCGCCGAAGCCGCGCAGAAAATGTGGGGCGATGCTGTGCGCATCGATATCATCGATCGCCTGCCCACGCCCTATGGCCTGATCCGCGCCGGGGTGGCGCCGGATCACCAATCGATCAAGGCGGTGACGCGGCGCTATGAAGCGACCAATCTGGCGCCGAACACGCGGCTGGTCGGCAATGTGATGGTGGGCCGCGATGTGTCGGTGGAGGAGCTGCTGTCGCTCTATGACGCCGTGGTGCTCTCGGTCGGCGCGCCGCTGGACAAGCCCATCGGCATTCCCGGCGATGATCTGCCCGGCGTGGTGGGATCGGCGGCGTTTGTCGGCTGGTACAATGGCCATCCCGATCATGCCGGGCTGAAGGTGGACCTGTCGCACCACGGCGCGGCGATCATCGGCAATGGCAATGTGGCGATCGATTGCGCGCGGGTGCTGGCCAAGACGGTGGAGGAATTGAGCGCCACTGATATTGCCGGCCATGCGCTTGAGGTGCTGGCGGCAAGCGCGGTGCGCGATGTGCATATCGTGGGCCGGCGCGGCCCGCATCAGGCCAGCTTCACCACCAAGGAAGCTGGCGAACTGGGCCACCTGACGCGCGCGCACCCGGTGGTGAAGCCGGGCGATCTGCCCCCCGAGGCCGAAGATGCCGCGCTGGAGCCGGGCCACCGCAAGATGGTGACGCATTTGCGCGGCTTTGCCGGCCTGCCGCGAGGCGAGAAGCCGGTGACCATCAATTTCGAGTTTTTCCGCCGCCCGGTGGCGGTGGAGGGCCGCGACAGGGCCGAGCGGCTGATCGTGGAGACCACGCGGCTGGAGGACGGGCGCGCGGTGGGCACGGGCGAGCTGCACGCCATTCCGTGCGGGCTGGTGATTGCCTGCATCGGCTATCGCACCGAGGCCATTGCCGGCGTGAACTGGTCGGACGCGCTGGGCCGTTTCCCCACCGATGATGCCGGGCGGATTGCACCGGGCCTTTATGCCAGCGGCTGGGCGCGGCGCGGGCCATCGGGCACCATCGGCACCAACCGCCCCGATGGCTTTGGCGTGATCGATGCGATGGTGGCCGATGGCATCGCGGCCAGCGCCAAGGCCGGCCCGGCCGGTCTGGATGCGCTGCTGGCCAGCCGCAGCGTGCAGGCCACCGATTTTGCCGCGTGGCGCAGGATCGAGGCCGCCGAAGTGGCGCAGGCCCGCCCCGGTGCCCCGCGCGAGAAGATCAGCGATATCGCAAAAATGCTGCACATCGCGCTTTGAGCGGTTGCGAACGTGGGGGGCCGGGTCTATAGCGCCGCTTCCGCGCCGCGTCGGGGCGTAGCTCAGCCTGGTAGAGCGCTGTCTTCGGGAGGCAGAGGCCGGAGGTTCGAATCCTCTCGCCCCGACCAGCGCGGAACAGATGAAGGGGCCGATGGTTCATCCGAACCTCGGCCCTTTGTCTTGCAAAAGGCCCTGCCATGCTGCCGTTGCTGCCGCTGATCCCCGAAACCGAACTGCCGCCGGTGCTGGTCACGGGCGGCGCCGGCTATATCGGCAGCCATGCGGCGCTGGCGCTGATCGATCGCGGCGTGCCGGTGGTGGTGCTGGATGATCTGTCCACCGGCAGCCGGGCGCTGGTGCCGGACGGCGCGATCTTCGTGGAAGGGCGCGCCGGCGATCAGGCGCAGGTGGAACAATTGCTCCGCAGCCACGGCATCGGCGCGATCCTGCATTTCGCCGCCCGCATTTCGGTGGAGGAAAGCGTTGCCAACCCGGCGCTTTATTACAGCCAGAATCTTGGCGAGACGCTGGGGCTGGCGCAGGCGGCGCTGGCCTGCGGCGTGGGTGCGCTGGTGATGTCGTCCACTGCCGCCGTCTATGGCAATGGCGATGGCGCGCCATTGTCTGAAGCTGCACCGGTCGCGCCGATCAATCCATATGGCTGGTCCAAGGCCTTTGCGGAGCGCTGCCTTGCCGATATCGTCGCTGCCCACCGCCATCTGTCGGTGGCGGTGCCGCGCTATTTCAACGTGGCCGGCGCCGATCCGGCGCTGCGCTCGGGCCAGGCCAGCCGCCACCCGCACCATCTGATCGAACTGGCTTGCCATGTGCTCACCGGGCAGCGCGAGGCGCTCACCATCTTTGGCCGTGACTGGCCAACGCCCGATGGCACCGGGGTGCGCGATTATGTGCATGTGGCCGATCTGGCCGACGCGCATATCCTGCTGCTGCGCGCCTGTCTGGCCGATCCGGGGCAATATCACTGCATGAACCTGGGCTATGGCCGCGGCGCGTCGGTGCTGGAAGTGCTGGCGGCGCTGGAGCGCGTATCGGGCCAGGCGATTGCGCGCCGCGACGGGCCGCGCCGGGCCGGCGATCCGGCGCTGCTGGTGGCGCAGTCACGCGCGCGCGCGCTGCTGGGCTGGCAGCCGCGCTTTGCCGATCTGGACCAGATGGTCGGCCACGCGCTGGCATGGGAGCAAAAGCGGCTGAACCCCTGAACCGGCCGCGCACTGCAACATCACTGCAACAGCGCGGCCACGGCGCTGTCATCAACCGTCGCTAAGGGGTCCGGGCAAGGACAACTCCGGGGAACTGCCCATGGCGTCTTTGCCGCTTGATGACCCGCAGGATTATCTGACCGAACCGCTGCTGCCCGGCATGCTGCGCCCGGTTGCCGGTGGCCCGGCCTTCCTGCACGAGCCCGAGGATGAGCCGGCCCCGTCGCGCAAGCTGAAGCACCGAACGGTGTGGATTTCCGACATTCACCTCGGCACCGCCGGCTGCAACGCCGATCTGCTGCTGGATTTCCTCAAGTCCATCCAGCCCGAAACCCTGTATCTGGTGGGCGACATCATCGATGGCTGGAAGCTGAAGCGCGGCTGGTACTGGCCGGCGCGCCACAACGACGTGGTGCGCCGCATCCTCAAACTGGCGGCGCGCGGCACAAGGGTGATCTATATCCCCGGCAATCACGATGAAATGCTGCGCCCCTATGCTGGCCTGTCGCTGGGCGGGGTGGAGATTGCGCTGGAGGCCATTCACACCACCGCCGATGGCAAGCGCTTCCTCGTCTGCCATGGCGACGAGTTCGATGCGGTGGTGCTCTATCACCGCTGGCTGGCCTGGGCCGGCGATATTGGCTATTCGCTGCTGCTGCGCCTCAATGTGCATTTCAACCGCGCCCGCCGCCTGTTTGGCCTGCCCTATTGGTCAATCTCGGCCCATATCAAGAAGCGCGTGAAGAACGCCGTCGCCTTCATCGGCCGGTTCGAGGCAGCGGTGGCGGAGGCAGCGCGGCTGCGCGGGCTGGACGGGGTGGTGTGCGGCCATATCCATTCGGCCGAGATTCGCGATTTTTCCGGCATCACCTATCTCAATGATGGCGACTGGGTGGAAAGCTGCACGGCGCTGGCCGAACACTCGGATGGTCGCATCGAGATCATCGACTGGGCGCAGCACAGCCGCAGCGAGGCCGCCCGTTCAGCCGAGGTTTATGCCCGGCCGGCCACCGTCGCCGCCTGACCAAACGGAAGCCGCAATGATGAAGCTCACGCTTGTCACCGATGCCTGGGAACCGCAGGTCAATGGCGTCGTCCGCACGCTGGCCACCACGGCGCGGCTGCTGGGCGCGCGCGGCGTCCGCGTGCAGGTGATTTCGCCGGATCAATTCTGGTCGGTGCCGATGCCGTCCTACCCCGAAATCCGGCTGGCGTTGACAACGCAGCGCCGCATCTCCCGGCTGATCCGCGATTTCGCCCCGGATGCGCTGCACATCGCCACCGAAGGGCCGCTGGGCTGGCTGGCGCGCGGCTGGGCGCTGCGGCAGGGCATGAAGTTCACCACCAGTTTTCACACGCGCTTTCCCGATTATGTTGCGGCGCGAATCGGCAGGGACGGGGATTCGTCGTGGCCAGACCGGGTGTGGCGGGTGCTCCGGCGCTTCCACGGCCCGGCCAGCGCCATCATGGTGGCGACGCCGCGGCTGGCGGCCGAACTGGCCAGCCATGGCCTGCCCCACACGCAGCCGTGGGCGCGCGGCGTGGACACCGATCTGTTCCGGCCCGATGCGCCGCCGCATCCGGTGGCCGCCGGGCTGAAGCGGCCGCTGGCGCTGCATGTCGGCCGGGTGGCGGTGGAAAAAAATATCGAGGCGTTTCTGGCCGCGCCGTGGCCGGGCGACAAACTGGTGGTGGGCGATGGCCCGGCGCTGGACGGATTGCAGCGCAAATATCGCGAGGCGCATTTCCTGGGCGCCCTGCACGGCCCGGCGCTGGCATCTGCCTATGCCGCGGCCGATGTGCTGGCCTTCCCCAGCCGCACCGACACGTTCGGGCTGGTGATGATCGAGGCGCTGGCCAGCGGCACGCCGGTCGCCGGTTATCCGGTGCCCGGCCCGCTGGACGTGGTGGGCGAGGGCGGCTTTGGCCCCGATGGCCGGGCGCCGGGCCTGATCGGGGCCGTGGCCGATGATCTTTCGGATGCGATGACGAAGGCGCTTGAGGCGCGGCGCAGCGATTGTGTGGCGCACGGCCGCCGCCACGGGTGGGACCGGGCGGTGGACCAGTTCCTCGCTGCGCTGGTGCTGGGCGATGGCCGCCCGGTGCCGTTCGTGCCAGACCCGGCCATGCTGTCTCAGGTCGCCTGAACGGCGCCTCTTGTCGGCCGTCGCCGGGCTGCCTATGCCAGTCGGGTGACGGGGCGGCTGCAAGGGGGCAAGGCGTGATGATGCGCTGGTTCACCAGAATTTTCTGGGCGGCGATCGCTGTGGCCGCCGTGGTGGTTGGCCTGTCGAGCTGGGATGCGATCACCGCCGCGGCGCCGGCTGCCGACCCGGTGCGGCAGCGAAATGTGAAGATTGCGCGCGACGAATGGGGCGTGCCGCACATCAGCGGCAAGACCGACGCCGATGTCGCCTATGGCATTGCCATTGCCCATGCCGAGGATGATTTCCGCAATCTGGAAGAAGTGCTGGCGGCGGTGCGCGGCCGCGCCGGGGCGATTTTGGGCGAAGACGGGGCGAAGCTGGATTTTGCCGGCCATGTGCTGGATGCGCGCGGCGTGACCGATCGCGGTTATGGCACGCTGTCGCCGGCGACGCGGGCGCTGGTGGAAGCCTATGCGCAGGGCCTCAATGATTATGCCCGCAGCCATATCCACGAACAGCGCCTGCAGGGCCTGTTCCCGGTGACGGGGCGCGACGTGGTGGCCGGCTTTGTGCTGCGCTCGCCGTTTTTCTTCGGGCTGGACAGCGTGCTGGGGCCGCTGGTGGAAGGCCGGCTGCCGCCGCGCGACAGCGGCCCGCCCGATGAACGCGGCAGCAACGCCTTTGCCGTCAGCGCCGCCCGGTCGGATGACAACACCACGCGGCTGCTGATCAACAGCCACCAGCCGTGGGAAGGCGGCGTGACCTGGTGGGAACTGGTGGTGCATTCAGGCGAAGGCTGGGATTTTGCCGGGGCGAACTTCCCCGGCGCGCCGTTCCCGCTGCTGGGCCATAACCGCAACCTGGGCTGGGCCAACACGGTCAACCGCCCTGATCTGATCGATGTCTATCGCCTGACCCTGAACGCAGATCGCACCCAGTACCGGCTGGACGGCAAATGGCTGCCGCTGGCGGCGAAACGCGTGTGGCTCAGGGTGCGGCTGGGGCCGCTGGTGCTGCCGGTGCCGCGCACCGTCTATCGCAGCCGCCACGGCGCGGTGATCCTGAACGATCTGGGCGGCTTTGCCATCCGCCACGCCGGCATCGGCGAAGTGGCACAGGTGGAGCAATATTACCGGCTGAACAAGGCGCGGGATTTTGCCGAATGGCAGGCGATCATGGCCATGCAGGCCGTGCCGGCGACCAATTTCGTCTATGCCGACCGCGAGGGGCATATCGCCATGTTCTACAACGCCAAATTCCCGGATCGGCGCCCCGGCTTCGACTGGAAGGGCGTGCTGCCCGGCGACACATCGGCCACGCTGTGGACCGCCTACAAGCCGTGGGCGGCCATCCCGATGGTGGTGGATCCCAAATCCGGCTGGGTGGGCAATGCCAACAACCGGCCGTGGGTGGCGACGGCGGCGGGCGAGAATCTGGACCCCGGCGGCTTTGCTGCGGAACTGGGCATCGAAACCCACACCACCAACCGCATGCACCGCTTTGCCGAGCTGTTTGCCGGCATCAACGGCCCGATCAGCCGCGAAGCGCTGCTGCGCATCAAGTTCGACAAGGCCTATAGCCGCGCCTCGCCGGCCGGGCGCTGGATGGCGGCGGTGCTGGCGCTGGACACAAGCAGCCAGAGCGATCTGGCGGCGGCGCAGGCGCTGCTGAGGCGCTGGGACTGGACAGCCGACGGGGTTGGCCCGGCCGACAGCCTGGCGGTGGCGTTGATGGCCAGCGTGGGCCGCGAAGTCTATCGCGGCGATCCGCTGCCGCCGGCCGGGCCGAAACTGCGCGAGACGGTGGACTGGCTGATGGGCAGTTTTGGCCGGCTGGACGTGCCGCTGGGCGAGTTTCAGCGGCTGCGCCATGGCGACAAGGATCTGCCGGTCTATGGCGGGCCGGACACGCTGCGGGCGATCTATGGCCGGCGCGCCGCCGATGGCCGGCGGGTGGGCAACAATGGCGATGGCTATATCATGCTGGTGGAATGGCCGGCCGAAGGCGCGGTGCGATCACAGTCGGTCCACCAATATGGCGCTGCCACCGTGCGCCGCACCTCGCCGCATTATGCCGACCAGTCGCCGCTGTTCGTGCGCGAGGAGTGGAAGCAGGTGGATTTCTGAGCGCCTGCCATATGCGCGCGGTTGCACTGCCTGCACCCCATGTTATCCAGCGCACATGACTTCGCGTGTCGCCCAGCGGATTGCCGAACGCTATGATCGGCTTACGGTTTCGGAACGGATGATCGCCGGCTGGCTGGCCGAGAATATCGACCAGCTGCCGTTTGAAACCGCGGCCTCCATCGGCAACCGGGTTGGCGTTTCGGCGATGACCGTGGCGCGGCTGGTGAAAAATCTGGGGTACGACAATCTGGCGGCGCTGAAAGTCGATCTGCGCGGCGATGCCCGCGATGCGCCGTGGCTGCTCACCCGGCCGGCGCCCAGCGCCGATGCCAGGCTGCGCGCCGAAACCGCGGCCATCGCCGGCGTTTATGCGCAGGCCGAAACGCCGGAATGGGCGGCGGTGGTCGCGCTGCTGGTGGGGGCACCGCGCGTCCACATCGCCGGTTTCCAGACCGAGGCCGGGCTGGCCGCCGGTTTTGCCCGCCATCTTGCCTATGTGCGCCCGCATGTTGCCACCATCGATATGGCGGCCGGCATATTGGACGAACTGTTCGATGCCGGGCCGGATGATGTGTTCGTGGTGGTGGACGTGCGCCGCTATTCCCGGCAGTTCCGCCTGCTGGCGCAGCGGGTGGCTGCTGCCGGGCGGCCGCTGGTGGTGATCACCGATCCCTATTGCCCGTGGGCGCGCGACCTGACCCCGCATATCCTGACCGCCGAGGTGGCGCTGGGCCATTTCTGGGACATGAACACCGCGATGGCATCGCTGCTCAACCTGCTGGTGGACGGGGTGGTGCAGAAGATCGGCCCGGCCGTGGTGCACGAACGCCTCGCCGTGCTGGCCGAAACCTATGCCGATTTCATCGGCTTTCAGGGCAGAGGGCGCCTGGCCAGCCCGGCGGCAGAGGCGCCTCTGCCCGCAGGGTCCGGCCGTCTGGCAGAGTAAGGGCCAGGCTGCGCGCGTGCAGCCGCATCGGGCCAAGCCCGTCGCCATAGACCGGATCGCCGGCAATCG
>DAITMD010000077.1:0-8928 GCA_036835345.1 Sandarakinorhabdus sp.
TCGCTGCGGCCCGATATCGTCTGGTTCGGCGAAATGCCCTATCACATGGACCGCATCACGGCCGCCATCGCGCGCTGCGATCTGTTCGTGTCCATCGGCACCTCCGGCGCGGTCTATCCGGCGGCGGGGTTCGTGCAGTGGGCGAAGGATGCCGGCGCACGCACGCTGGAACTCAACCTTGAACCCTCGGCCGGCACGTCGATGTTCGATGAAGCCCGCCACGGCCCGGCGGGCACATTGGTGCCGGCGTGGGTGGACGAAGTGCTCAGCTATCGGCCGGCGTGATGACCGGCTGCATCAGGTGCACGAACAGCAGCGCGGTGAGATAGGCACCCGCCGCAATCGCAAACATCGGCCAGTAACCCACGCCATTGGTCAGGCACCAGCCGGTCAGTTCGATGATGCCGGTGCCCGTCAGATTGCCGCCGATGCCGCCCAGCGCCATCACGCCGGCCACCCGCGCCGGCGGCACCGTATCGGCGGCCAGGCCGAAGATGTTGGTGGAAAAACCCTGATGCGCCAGCAGCGCCAGCCCGATGATCAGCGCCGCCGCAATCGGGCCGGGCGCCTGCAGCGCCAGCGGGATCGGCAGGATCAGCACGGCATAAAGGAACATGCTGGTCTTGCGCGCGCGGTTGATGCTCATGCCGCGGCCCAGCAGCGCCGGGAACAACAGGCCGCTGCTCAGCGCGCCAACGGCGGCCAAGCTGAAGATCAGCGCGTTGGGCACGCCCACTTCGCCTTGTGTGAGCCCGAAGGTCTTGACCAGGAAATCCGTGCTCCAGAACAAGACGAACCACCACACGCAATCGGTGAGCGCCTTCGCGCCCACGATCGTCCAGGTGCGGCGATCCTTCAGCAGCGCGCTCCAGTTGCCGCCCAGCGCGTTGCCCCTGGCCGCGCCCATCGGCGCCAGTTTGCGGGTGCCGACAATCCAGAAGACCAGCCAGACAAAGCCCAGCGCGCCGGTGACCACGAACGCCGCCTTCCACCCGAAGGCCAGTGCCAGCGGCGGGATCAGCAGCGGCGTGAGGATCGCACCGATGTTGGGCGCGGTGTTGACCAGCCCCAGCCCCATGCTGCGCTGCTTGATGGGCAGATAGGTGGCGGCGGCCTTCACCGCGGCGGGCGTGTTGACGCTTTCGGCCACGGCCAGCACTGATCGCGCCACCACGAACTGCCCCACGCTGGCTGCTGCGGCATGGGCCATGCCGGCCGCGCTCCAGATGGCCACCGCGATGCCATAGGCAAAGCGCACGCCGAACCGATCGACAAACCAGCCCACTGCCAGCAGGGCGAAGGCCGCCGACAGCTGAAACACGCTGCCCAGATGGGCGAATTCCTGATCTGTCCAGCCGAACTCGACTTCCAGCGTGGGCTTCAGCAGCGCCAGCACCTGCCGGTCGACATAATTCAGCGCGGTGCCGGCAAACAGCAGGATGATCAGCAGCCGGCGGGCGCGGGCCTCGGCAGCGGTGGCCGGTGCTTCTTGATCAGGCTGCACGCGGCCTCTCCCCCCGAACGGCGATCAGAAATCGAGCTTGTCGTAATGCGCCGGCGGCGGCAGACCTTCCAGCCGTTCCGCCAGCAGCGGGCGAAAGGTGGGGCGGGACTTGATCGCCGAATACCAGGTGCGCGCCGGTTCGTGGCCATCCCATTCCAGGCCCGACAGATAATCCGCCACCGAAAGATGCGCCGCTGCGGCGATATCGGCCAGGCCAAACTGCCCGCCGCCCAGCCACGCCCGCCGCTCCAGCAGATAATCGATGTAATCCAGATGGCCATCGGCCATGCGGCCGGCCTGACGGATCATGCCGCCATCGGGCGCGGCGCGCAGCACGGCGCGCTTGTACATACGCTCCGCCAGCAGCGGCGCACCCACTTCGGCATAGAATTTCTGATCGAACCACGCCATCAGCCGGCGGGTTTCGGCGCGGTCTTCGGGCGTCTGGCCCAGCAGCGGCGTGCGCTGCACCACGTCTTCGAAATGTTCGACAATGGCCACCGAATCGGCCAGCACCTGCGCGTCCTGCTGCATCACCGGAGTCTGCCCGGCCGGGTTGAGCGCCGTGAAGCCGGTACGCTTTTCCCACGGGCGTTCCAGCGCCAGTTCGTGGGTGACGCCCTTCACCGCCAGCGCAAATCGCACCTTGCGGCTGAACGGGCAGAGCGTGAAATGATAGAGACGCCACATTGCGGACTTGTTCATAAGCAAGTTTGCCCGCTTGGAAAGACTGCTTCACCGCCATAGCAGCTATTGCAAACCGTTCTCAACAAGCCTAGCAGGGTGAGGTGAACCGGCGCGCAGCCCTGTTGGCCCTGTGGGCGGTGCTGATGGCACCGATCGCCGGCCTGTGGTGGCAGGCCTACGGCGCGGATGCCGATCTGGATGCGCTGGTGGCCAGCAGCGGCAACTGGGCGATGGCGTGGCTGGCGCTGGCGGTGGTGATGACGCCGCTGGCGAAACTGTGGCGCGCTCTGACACCGTGGCTGTGGCTGCGCCGCGCCGTGGGGCTGGCGGCGTTTGCGGCCAGCCTGGTGCATCTGGCGCTCTATCTGCTGGTGATGCGCGATTATGCCGATCCCGGCGGTGTGGGCGCGCTGGTGTGGGCCGAAGCCTTCACGCCGGGCATCCTAACCGGTTGGGCGGCGCTGATCCTGATGCTGCCGCCGGCGCTGGCCAGCAACGATGCCGCCATGCGGGCCCTGCGCGGCTTGTGGAAGCCGGTGCAGCGCGCGGCGTGGCCGGCAGCGGCACTGGCCCTGCTGCACATGGCGGTGGTGCATGATGGCCTGGTGCTGGCCGTGGCTGTCAGCGTTTTTGTTGCCGGCGTGCAGCTGGCCCGGTTTTTCCCTTCACGTTCAACCAGAAAGGCACTTTGACATGCGGACGATGATCATGGCGGCAGTTGCTGCCGCCACACTGGCCACCCCGGTGCTGGCCACCGGCAAGATGAAATGCACGGCCACGCCGGAACAGCGCCAGCCGATCGAGGCGCTGAAGGCAGCGCTGGTGAAACAGGGCTGGACGGTGGCCAAGGCCAAGCTGGATGGCGGCTGCTATGAAGTCTATGGCGTCATGCCTGAAACCGGCCGGGTTGAAGCCTATTTCGATCCGGTCACGTTCGAGAAGCTGTACGTCGAACAGCGCGGGAAGCTGCTGTTCAAGAAAGGCTAGGCCTTCGCGGCTTTTGCCGGCCGGGCCTTTGGTGACGCCTTTGGTTTCACCTTGGGCTTGGCCGGCGCGCTGGCTGCCTTGAGCTTCGCCACTTCGGCTTCCAGTTCGCTGATGCGCAGCGCCTGACGGACGATGATGTCCTGCATTGCAGCACTTTGGGCAGCACTTTGGGCAGCACTTTGGGCTGACATGTCTGAACTGGCAGCCGGCTGCGGGGGCACAGGCGGCACCGGGGCAGCCTCTGGCGGTTTCGGCGTGACGATCTCGGCATCCACCATGTCGTCGCGGTCGCGGAACAGGCCGGATTCGCGCGCCTTGCGGATCAGCGGCGCAGCGGCAACCGCCATCTGCATCAGGCTTTCGATCAGCGGGTCATTGGTCTTGGCCATCGGGCGTCCTCAACTGTTGTAGGCGAATATAGCAGCGAGGCGCCCGGTTTCAAGGATGGCCCTATTCCGCGGCGATGCTGGCCGAGCTGTCAGACAAGGGATGCGCCAGCCGGCCCAGCATTTCCTTCGGGCACACCTGCCAGATCTGCTGCCGCGTGCGGTCCCATTCGGCCAGCAGGCCGGCCGCCCATTTCGATCCGGTTTCGCGGGCATGCTCCTCGATCAGGCCATGCACGGCGGCTTCCCAATGGGCACTGGCCAGCCGCTGCACCAGCACGGTGTCGCGGTTGACGGCGCGTTCGAACCGGCCATCCTGATCCAGCACGAAGGCCATGCCTCCCGACATGCCGGCAGCGAAATTGTCGCCAACCGCGCCCAGCACCACGGCGATGCCGCCGGTCATATATTCACAGCCGTTGGCGCCGCAGCCCTCCACCACCACGCTGGCGCCGCTGTTGCGCACTGCAAACCGCTCCCCGGCGCGGCCGGCCGCGAACAATTTGCCCGCAGTGGCACCATAAAGCACGGTGTTGCCGATGATGGCATTGTCCTGGCTGGCCAGCGGCGATGACACCATCGGGCGCACCACGATGGTCGCGCCCGAAAGGCCCTTGCCAACATAATCATTGGCTTCGCCGAACAGTTCCAGCTTGACGCCCTGCACGCCGAACGCGCCCAGCGACTGCCCGGCGGAACCGCGCAGGCGGATATGGACATGGCCCGGCTGCAGCGCCGTCATGCCGAAGCGGCGGGTGATTTCGCCCGACAGCCGCGTGCCCACCGCGCGGTGCGTGTTGCGCACCGTATAGGCCAGCTGCATCCGCTCGCCGCGATCGAACAACTGGCCGGCATCGCGGATCATGTCGGCGTCAAGGCTGTCGGGCACCGGGTTGCGGCCATCCCCCAGTCCCCAGCGCCGCATGTGATCGGGGGCATCGACCTTGGCCAGCACCGGGTTCAGATCCAGATCGTCCAGATGTTCCGCACCGCGGCTGACCTGCCGCAGCAATTCGGTGCGGCCGATCACCTCGTCCAGACTGCGGCAACCCAGCCGCGCCAGTATCTCGCGCACCTCCTCAGCCACAAAGCTCATCAGGTTGATGACCTTTTCCGGCGAGCCGGCGAATTTCTGGCGCAGCGCATCGTCCTGCGTGCACACGCCCACCGGGCAGGTGTTGCTGTGGCACTGCCGCACCATGATGCAGCCCATCGCCACCAGGCTCATGGTGCCGATGCCGAACTCCTCGGCGCCCAAAATCGCCGCGATCACCACGTCGCGGCCGGTTTTCAGGCCGCCATCGGCGCGCAGCTTTACCCGGTGCCTGAGGCCATTCAGGGTGAGCACCTGGTTGACTTCGGACAGGCCCATTTCCCACGGCGTGCCGGCATATTTGATGCTGGTCTGCGGGGATGCGCCGGTGCCGCCGACATTGCCGCTGATCAGGATCGTATCGGCATGGGCCTTGGCCACGCCGGCGGCCACCGTGCCGATGCCGGCGCTGCTGACCAGCTTCACGCACACGCGGGCGCGGGTGTTGATCTGCTTGCAGTCGTAAATCAGCTGCGCGAGATCTTCGATCGAATAGATATCGTGGTGCGGCGGCGGGCTGATCAGGGTCACGCCGGGCGTGGCGTGGCGCAGCTTGGCGATCAGTTCGGTCACCTTGAAACCGGGCAGCTGCCCGCCTTCGCCGGGCTTGGCGCCCTGCGCCACCTTGATCTCGATCTCCTCACAGGCGTTCAGATATTCGGCCGTCACGCCGAACCGCCCGCTGGCGATCTGCTTGATCACGCTGTTGGCATTGTCGCCATTTTCATAGGGCTTGTACCGGATCGGGTCTTCGCCGCCTTCGCCCGAAACCGCCTTGGCGCCGATGCGGTTCATGGCAATGGCCAGCGTCTCGTGCGCCTCCGGCGACAGCGCGCCCAGGCTCATGCCCGGCGTGACGAAGCGCTTGCGGATTTCAGTCACGGACTCGACGGCTTCCAGCGGGATTGCCTTGGTGCCGGGCACGAAATCCAGCAGATCGCGCAAGGATATCGGCGGCAGCGCGGCCACGCCGCGGCTGAACTTCAGATAATCGCTGTAGCTGTCGCGGCTCACTGCCGTCTGCAGCAGGTGGATCAGTTGCGCGCTCCACGCATGGGCTTCGCCGTTCGCGCGCCAGCGGTAGAGGCCGCCCACCGGCAGGGCGATCACATCCTCGTCCCAGGCCTTTTCGTGGCGCATCTGGGCGTTGACGAACAGCGATTCAAACCCTTCGCCGGAAATCTTCGCCGGCATGCCGGGGAAGAAATCGTTGACCAGCGCGCGGCTCAGCCCGACGGCTTCGAAATTATAGCCGCCGCGATAGCTTGAGATGACGGCGATGCCCATCTTGGCCATGATCTTCAAGAGGCCATCGTCCACCGCCTTTTTATAGCGGGCGATGCAATCCTCGAGGGACAGTGCGCCGAACAGGCCGCGGGCGTGGCGATCGGCGATGGCTTCCTGCGCCAGATAGGCATTCACCGTGGTGGCACCCACGCCGATCAGCACGGCGAAATAATGGGTGTCCAGCGCCTCGGCGGCGCGCACGTTGATGCTGGCATAGGCGCGCAGGCCCTTCTTCACCAGATGCGTGTGCACGCCGGCGGTGGCCAGGATCATGGCGATGCCGGCCCGCTCGCTGGATTGCTGTTCGTCGGTGAGGAACAGCTGTGTCTTGCCTTGCCGCACCGCGGTTTCGGCTTCGCTGCGCACCCGGGCAATGGCGGCGCGCAGGCCGGCCGGGCCGCCGGCCAGATCGAAGGTGCAATCGATGATGGCCACCTGCCGGCCGAAATGCGTCTGCAGCCGGTGCCAGTCGCGGTTGGACAGCACCGGGCTTTCCATCACCATCACCCCGGCCTGTGTGGCGCCTTCGTCCAGGATGTTGGTCAGGTTGGAAAAGCGCGTCTTCAGGCTCATCACCTGCGTCTCGCGCAAGCTGTCGATCGGCGGGTTGGTGACCTGGCTGAAATTCTGCCGGAAGAAATGCGACAGGTTGCGCGGGTTGTCGGAAATCACCGCCAGCGGCGCGTCGTCGCCCATCGATCCAACCGCTTCCTTGGCGTCCTCCACCATCGGCGCCAGCAACAGCTCCATGTCTTCCAATGTTTGCCCGGCCGATACCTGCCGGCGGCGCAGTTCGTCGCGGCTGTAGGCGGCGGGCGGTTCCGGCGCATCGCCGCCGGGCAGCGCTTCGAAACTGGTGAAGCCGGCAACCAGCGCGGCATAATCCTGCGCGCCGGCCACCCGGGCCTTGATGTCGGCATCGCTGTAGAGCCGCGACGGCGCCGCATCCAGATCGACCGCAATCATCTCACCGGGGCCAAGCGCGCCCTTGTTCACGATATCGGCTTCCGGCACCACCACCATGCCGGCCTCGCTGCCGGTGATCAGCAGGCCGTCGCGGGTCAGGCAATAGCGCATCGGGCGCAGGGCGTTGCGATCAAGGCCGGCCACCACCCAGCGGCCATCGGTCATCGCCAGCGCCGCCGGGCCGTCCCACGGTTCCATGACAGAGGCGAAGAACGCATACATCGCGCGGGTTTCGGGGCTGAGCCTGTCGTCCTTCTGCCAGGCCTGCGGGATCAGCATCAGCTTGGCGGTGGGCGCGTCGCGGCCGGAGCGCACAAAGGCTTCGAACACCGCATCCAGCGCCGCCGTGTCGGATGCGCCGGCGGGGATCAGCGGCTTGATGTCTTCGCTATGTTCGCCAAAGGCGGCGGCGGCCATCTTGATCTCGTGGCTTTTCATCCAGTTGCTGTTGCCCCGGATGGTGTTGATCTCGCCGTTGTGGGCCAGCGTGCGGAACGGCTGGGCCAGCCACCACTGCGGGAAGGTGTTGGTGGAATAGCGCTGGTGATAGATGGCAAAGCGGCTGACGAAGCGTTCGTCGTTCAGATCTGGGTAGAACTGGCTCAGCGCTTCGGCAAGGAACAGGCCCTTGTAGATCAGGGTGCGGCAGCTCAATGAACAGACATAGAAGCCCTGAATCTGGGCTTCGATCACCTTCTTTTCGATGCGGCGGCGGATCAGGAACAGGTCCTTCTCGAACTGCTCCTTGGCATCGCCTGCGGCATCGGACGGCCCGGCGATCATGATCTGCTCGATCTCCGGCCGGCTCTGCATCGCCTTGTCGCCGATGACGCTGATGTCCACCGGCACCTGCCGCCAGCCATAGACCTTGTAGCCAAAGCCGATGATTTCCGATTCCACGATGGTGCGGCAGGCTTCCTGCGCGCCCAGATCGGTGCGCGGCAGGAACATCTGCCCCACCGCCAGCAGGCCGGCGACCGGCTTTTGCCCGTGGCGCTCGACATGTTCGTGGAAGAAATCGACCGGGATCTCCACCAATATGCCGGCGCCGTCACCGGTCATGCCATCGGCATCCACCGCGCCGCGGTGCCACACCGCCTTCAGCGCGTCGATGGCGGCCGTCACCACCCGGCGCTGCGGCGTGCCGCAGGTCGCGGCCACCAGCCCGACGCCGCAGGCATCGGATTCCAGTTCGGGGCGATACATGCCGGTGGCGGCGATGCGGGCGCGCTCGGCAGCGCTGGCGGTAAAATGCTGGCTCATGTCTGTCTCACTTGGCGGCAGCCGGCGGCGCGCTGTTCAGCGGCGCCAGCGCATCGCGCATCCGGCTCTGGTTGGCCTGCATCGCGGCATCGATCTTGCGGCCGATCAACTGGGCCGTGGCCTCGCCGATCTGGTTCGACACCTGCGGTTGCTTGCGCTGCAGGGCGATGCCGGCCGGGCTGCGATAAAAGGCGATCAGGCCGTTCAGTTCCGCCACGGTGAAGGTGCGGGCATAGGCATTGGTGGCCGCTGCCATCACCCCGTTCAGGTTGCTGTTGATCACGCCCTGCGCGATTTCCGCCTGAATGGCCCCGGCCTTGCCCAGCGCCGCATCGAACTTGGCCTTGTTGGCCTGATAGGCCGGGATGAACCCCGGCTGCTGCGCCAGCATGGCCCGCACCACGGCACCCGATTTCATCTGGGCGACATTGGCGTTCATCTGCGCCTGCAGCTGCGCCCTCAGGCCCAGCTGCGCCACCAGCGCCGCTGCAGCTGTGCGCGCGGCGGGATCGATGGCGGCAGCAGGGGCAGGTTTCTTCGCCGGGGCCTGCGCCGCTGCCTGCGCCGCCGGCAGCAGCGCCAAGCTGGCCAGAATGATCAGTTTCATGGATAAGCTCCTCATGCGGCCTGCACTTCGGTATCGGCCCGGGCGCGCAGAAATGCGTGCATCTGCACCGCCACGTCGCGCCCGTCACGCACTGCCCACACCACCAGACTGGCGCCGCGCACGATATCACCGGCGGCAAACACGCCAT
>DAITMD010000078.1:0-8890 GCA_036835345.1 Sandarakinorhabdus sp.
CCGCGGCGCGGCTGGTCACCGTGGCAGCGCCGGCCACGCGCGGCGCACTGCCGGCCGGAGCGGTGCCGGGAGCAGCCGGGGCCGCCGACTGCACCGTCGGCGCAGCCTGCTGCGGCAGGAAGCGATCGGCCAGCACGGTCCAGCCAATCAGCACCAGCGATGACAGCAGCACGGCCAGCACGATGTTCTTCGTGTCGGGCGATTGATTGTCTTGAGCCAAGAATATTCTCTTTATGCGAACAGGGATTCGGGGGGCGTATGGCGCTGCCTATAGCTGCTCAAGGCACCGGGTCATAGCCCGAACCCCCCCAGGGATGGCAGCGCGCGATGCGCCGCATGGCCAGCGCCGTGCCCTTCACCGGGCCATGGCGTTCGATGGCGGTGATGGCATAGGCTGAACAGCTGGGCGTGAAGCGGCAACTGGGCGGCAGGATGGCCGAAAATGTCGCCTGCCACAGGCGGATCGGCCAGATGAGCATCTGCTTCATTGGCGCCGCTCTCGGGGCGGCGGGGCCGGCAGATGTGCCTTGGCCAGCGCCGCGGCCAGATCGGCACACAGCAGCGCGAAATCCCTGGTCAGCCCGCCGTCCCGCCCGATCAGCACGTGATCGGCACCGGCATGGCCATGCGCCGGCAGGGTGAGCCGCGCCGCCTCACGCAGCCGGCGCTTCAACCGGTTGCGGGTCACGCTGTTCCCCACCTTCTTGGTTACGGTATAGCCGGCGCGCATCCGGGCATCGCCGTCATCGCGCTGGCGCACCAACAGCACAAAGCCGGCGGATGGCACCCGCCGGCCCTGATTTGCAGCCAGGAAGTCCCGCCGCTGCCGGATTGTCTCCGGCGCGCGCACGCGGTTCAGGCCGAAAGCTTCTTGCGACCGCGGGCGCGGCGGGCGCGGATGACATTGCGGCCGCCAACCGTCGCCATGCGCGAGCGGAAGCCGTGGCGGCGGGCGCGGACAAGCTTGGACGGTTGATAGGTGCGCTTCATCGTATCGGTCCCGAATGCAATAAACCATGGGGCCACAGGCACGCCTGTCGCCTTGAAAGAGCGCTGCGGATAATGCAGGCCCGGTGCAGAGTCAACGATACTTGCCGCTGGACAAGCGGTGCATCTGCCGCAAAGGCGAAATCCATGGCTATCTCACCGCTCGCCCTGCCTTTTCCCGCGCTGGAACCCATCGCGGGCGTCGCCATCGGCACGGCCAGCGTCGCTTACAAGAAATGGACGCGCGATTGCGTGACGCTGGCGGCGTTCAGCCCCGGCACGGTGGTGGCCGGCGTGCTCACCCGTTCGGCCTGCGCCTCGCCGGAAGTGGAACTGTGCCGCGCCAGGCTGCCGGGTGGCCGCGCCGCCGCCCTGATCGTCAACGCCGGCAACAGCAACGCCTTCACCGGCCTTGCCGGTCGTCAAGCAGCCGAAGCCCAGGCGGCGCGCGTGGCAGACCGGCTGGGCTGCGCGCCCGATCAGGTGTTCAGTGCCTCGACCGGCGTGATCGGCGTGCCGCTGCCGGTCGATCTGGCGCTCTGCGGGGTGGACAAGGCCCACGCCGCGCTGGGCAACGCGGACTGGCTGGCCGCGACCAACGCCATCGGCACCACCGACACCTTCCCCAAGGCCGCGACCAGCAGCGCGATGATCGGCGATACGCGCGTCACGCTGAACGGGATCGTGAAGGGCAGCGGCATGATCGCGCCCGACATGGCAACGATGCTGGGTTTCATCTTCAGCGATGTCGCCGTCGCCCCGGCGCTGTGGCAGCAGATGCTGGCCGCCGCGACCGCCGAAAGCTTCAACTGCATCACCGTGGACAGCGACACCAGCACATCCGACACGCTGCTGGCCTTCGCCACCGGCGCGGCCGGCAATGCGCTGATTGCGAGCATGGACGATCCGGGCGCCGATGCGCTGGCTGCCGCGCTTGCCGACCTGTGCCGGCAGCTGGCCATCCTTGTGGTGCGCGACGGCGAGGGCGCGCAGAAACTGATCGAGGTGACGGTGACCGGCGCGGTGAGTGATGCGTCGGCCAAGGTCATCGCCATGAGCATCGCCAATTCGCCGCTGGTGAAAACCGCCATTGCCGGCGGTGATGCCAATTGGGGCCGGGTGGTGATGGCGGTGGGCAAGGCCGGGCAGCCGGCCGATCGCGACCTGCTGTCGATCCGCTTCGGCGAAACGCTGGTGGCGCAGCAGGGCGCGGTGGTGCCGGGCTATGATGAAGCCCCGGTGGCCGCCCATCTGGCCGGCGACGAGGTGCGGATTGCCGCCGATATCGGTCTGGCCCGCGGCCGTGCCCGCGTGTGGACCTGCGACCTGACCCACGGCTACATCAGCATCAACGCCGATTACCGCAGCTGAAGGCAGTGGCTCGGATTACCGCAGCTGCGCCAGTTTCACCTCCAGCCGCCTGATCTCGCGGATCACCCGGTTGGCCTGCATCACCGGGGTGAGCGACAATTTGATCACCAGCGCCATCAGCAGCAGCGTGGCCGCCGGCAGCCCCCAGCGCAGGGCACCCAGCACATCGGTTGCCGCGAAAAACTGCCATCCCGCCCACAGCGCGGCCAGAAAGGCCGCCGCCTGCACGATCATCAACAGCCAGTTCACCCAGCCATTGCGGCCGCCGAACAGGCCCAGTGCCTCGTCAATGAAGCCCCTGTCCTCCCCGATGGCGGCCAGCAGCGCCCGTTCCTCGGCGGCCAGCGCCGCGTCAATCACCTGATCGCTCTCGTTCATGGTTCCTCTCCTTCCAATAGTGCGCGCAGCTTGCGGCGGGCGTGCAGCAGCCGGGTCTTGACCGTGCCCACCGGCACCGCCATCGCGACGGCCACTTCGGCCACCGACAGATGTTCGAAATGATGCAGCGCAATTGCCGCCCGCTGATCCGGCGGCAATTGGCGGATGGCATGATGCAGCCGGTCCTGCGGGTCGGGCATCGCGGCCGGGGCAGACTGCGGCTCGGCGGCCATGGCACTGGCCAGCGCCCGGTGCCGCACCTGTGCGCCAATGGTGCGGGCGCAGCGTCGGGTGACGATGCGATAGGCCCACGCCGGAAAGGCATCGGCATCGTCCAGCCGGGGCAGTCCGCCAACAATTTCAACCCAGGCCGCCTGCACGGCATCGCGCGCCGCATCGGCATCGCCCAGCAACCGGATGGCATGGGCCAGCAGCCGGCGCTGCCAGCGGTTCACCAGCGCTGCCAGCGCCGCCCTGTCTCCGCACCGGGCGGCCGCCACCAGCCACGCATCCACGGCGCGCGCCGGGCTATTGCCAAAATCACGAGGCGCAGACTGCATCATCATGGGTAAGGTGGCGCGATAAGGCCGAACGGTTCAATCTCGGCATGATTTTTCGGCGGAGACTGCCAGATGCTGCCCATCCTCTATCATTATCCCGCTTCGCCCTTTGCCGAACTGGTACGGGCCGCATTTGGCCTGAAAGGGCTGACGTGGGGCAGCCTGGACGTGCCGCCGATCCTGCCCAAGCCGGACCAGACATTGTTGACCGGCGGCTATGCCCGCACGCCGGCGGTGCAGATCGGGGCCGACATCTATTGCGACACCGGGGCAATATTGCCGGCGCTGGAGGCGCTGCCCGGCCCCAGCCTCTATCCCGCACCACTGGGCCCGCTGCACCGGCTGGTGGCCAGCTGGGCCAATGGCCCGCAGTTTTTTGCCCATGTGGGGGCGGCGATGGGAGGGATGACCCCCGACATGATGGGCGAGGCCTTCATCAAGGATCGGCAGGCGCGGTTCGGTATGGATCTGGCCGCGCTGGGCAAGGCGGCGCCGCATCTGGCCGGTCAGGCGCTGGTGGCGGCGCACTGGCTGTCCGAAACATTGGCCGATGGCCGTGCCTTCATCGGCGGCGCTGCGCCGGGGGCGGGCGATCTGGCGCTCTTCAGCAATATCTGGTTCGTGTGCGCGGTGCCCACCGCTGCGGCCAACGCGGCGGCCATGCTGGCCATGCCCGGCGTCGCCGACTGGTATGATCGCATCGCCAGCCTTGGCCACGGCACGCGCCGCGACCTGACGGCGGAAGAGGCGCTCAGCGCCGCGCGGGCGTCAACGCCGGCCCCGGTCACCGGCAGCGTGGACGCGCCTTACGCGCCCGGAATGATGGCCGCCGTGACGCAGGAAGGCACGCGCGATGCGCCCAGCACTGGCGCGCTGCTGCGCTGCGATGCCGGCGGCATCACCATCGCGCGGGAGGTGGCGGGGCTTGCCGTCCACGTCCACTTCCCGCGCCTTGGGCAGGTGGTGACGCCGGCTTAGGCCAGCTGGGCCTCCAGCCCCGGCGTTGGCGTTACGCCAACTGCCCTTCCAGCCAAGCCTTCAGTTCGCCCTTGGGCCGCGCGCCGACCATGGTGGCGGCTGGCTCACCCCCCTTGAACAGGATCATGGTGGGGATCGACATCACGCCGTAACGGCCCGGCGCATCCGGGTTCTCGTCGATGTTGACCTTGACGATCTCGACGCCGGCCAGCTCGTTGTTCAGCTCTTCCAGCGCCGGGGCGATCATCCGGCACGGGCCACACCATTCGGCCCAGAAATCGACCAGCACCGGCTTGTCGGCGGCAATCACATCGGTATGGAAACTGGCATCGGTCACGGCCTTGGTCATCGACTTCACTCCGCAAATGGGGTTCACGCCGGTAAGATAGGCGCTGCCCCATCCGTCTGCAATGCAGGCTTTGGCTGCCATGCTGCCAGCGCATCGCCGGGCAGTTCGATCAACCGAGGCCCGGCGGTATAGAGCAGCCCGGCGCGCAGTCGCCGCCCCGGAAACACCTGCGCCAGCGCCGCCACATAGGCGGCCATCTGCCGCAGATGGGCTTCCGGCACGGCGGCGGCATCGGCGGGCACCCGGCTGCCGGTCTTGAAATCCACGGCCAGAACATCGGTTTCGGTCACCAGCAGCCGGTCGATGCTGCCGGCGATCACCATCTCCCCCACCACCGCTGCCACCGGCGCTTCGGTGAGCGCACCGGCAGCGAACACCGGCGCAAAGGCCGGATCGTCCAGCACGGCCAGCACCGTGGCCACCAGTTCGCCGCCATCCAGATCGGGCACGTTCAGCCCGCACCACCCGGCCGCCAGCCCGGCGCGCTGCGCCGGATCGATGCCGGGCAGCAGTTCGAACAGGCGGTGCAGGGCCGTGCCGCGCCGCGCCGCCAGCTGCCGTGCCGCGCCGGGCGGCGGATCGGCGACCAGATCCGGCCCGAGCGACGACGGGCTGAGCGGGCGCGGCGGGCGGGCTTCCTCCGGCGCGCGGCGCTGCCACCAATTGCCCACCGGCAGCAATGAGGCGTCGGGCGCAATTTCGGCCAGGGCCAGCGCCGCCGGAGTGCCGCCGGCATGCCGCCGCCGGCTACCCCACACCGGGTCCGCCTCTGCCGGCAGTTCCCATTCGCTCAGTGCCGCATCGATCAGCCCATACCAGCTGGTGGGCGGCACATCGTGATCCTTCGTGGGCTTCGACGCGCCGCCGATGAACAGCAGCTCGCGCGGCCGGGTGAGCGCCACATAGAGCAGGCGGCGATGCTCGTCGGCCAGCCGTTCGCCGCGCTCCAGCCGGGCGTCGGCCACCGATGGCGGCGGCGCGACCAGCCCGGGCGGCGTCCACAGCGGCAGGGTGAGGTGATTGTCAAACAGGATCGGCACCATGCCGCTTTCCGGGCGCAGCGGGCTGCAGGCATCGGCCAGGATGACGATCGGCGCTTCCAGCCCCTTGGCACCATGCACCGTCATCAGGCGCACTGCATCCAGCGGCGCATCGGGATCGCGCTTCACCTCCAGGGCATCGGCGGCCATCCACACCAGAAACGCCTGCAGGCTGGACGCACCCGCCGTCTCGCAGGCCAGCGCCTGATCCAGCACGGCGTCGATAGCATCGCGGGCTTCCTCGCCCAGCCGGCCGAGCAGCCGGGCGCGGCCCTGCAGCGGCCCCGACAGCACGGCTTCCAGAAAGCGGTAGGGCGACACATCGGCCGCCAGTGCCAGCGCGCGGTCAAGCCAGGCCCGTGCCGGCACCACCGCCGCGTCGGTGCTGGCCAGCACCGCCGCCCACAGGCTGCCGGTGCGCGGGGCGGCCAGCGCGGTCAACTGGTCATGATCCAGGCCGCAAAACGGCGACACCAGCAGCGCCGCCAGCGTGAGATCGTCGCCTGGCTGTGCCGCGAACTGCACCAGCGCGATCAGATCGGCCACCGCCAGCGGTTCCGACAGGTTCAATCGGTCAACCCCGGCCACCGGCACCCCGGCTTCGTGCAACGCGCCGACCAGCGCATTCATCAGGCCGCCGCGCTTGCGCACCAGCACCAAAATGTCCTGCGGCTGCGCGCGGCGGCCGCTGCCGGGCAGGATCAGCGGATCGGCATCGCCCAGCCACCGGCGGATGCTGGCCGCCAGCCTTTGTGCCATGCGGATTTCGGTGCCGAGTGGCGGCGTGTCGTCATTCCCATCCTCGCCGTCGTCCTCGCCGTCATCCTCACCCGCTTCCGGGAGCAGCGGCGGCCAAAGGGTCACTTCGCCGGCATAATGGCGGTTGTGGGCCTGATGATGCGGCACCGGATCGGCACCAAAGGCACTGCTGGCCAGATGATCCAGCACCTGATCGACCACCGACAACACCGCCGGCGACGACCGGAAATTGACAGTGAGCACCGGCTCCTTCCACCGCTCCGGCTCGGCTTCGCACAATGTGTGGAAATCATGCCGCTGATCGGCATAGACGCGCGGATCGGCCCCCTGAAAGCTGAAGATCGACTGCTTGAAATCACCGACCACGAACAGGCTGCGAAACTGGTCACGCTGGCCCTTTCCGACAAAAAACTCCTCGGCCAGGGCGCGGATCACCTCCCACTGCAGCTGGTTGGTATCCTGCGCTTCGTCCACCAATATATGATCGATGCGGCTGTCCAGCTTGAAGCGCACCCAATCGGCCGCGCCCGGCCCGCTGAGCAGGCGCGCGGCGGCAGCGATCATGTCGTCATAATCGATCACCCCGGCCCGCCGTTTGGCCTGCCGCCAATCCTGCGCCAGCCGCACCGCCACGCGCAAATGCCGGCCGCCCACGGCAAGGATGGCCCAGCGTTCCTGCTCGCCCCTGATGGTCAGCAGCAGCCCCTGCACCTCGGCGCAGAACGGCCGCCAATCTGGCTGGGCCTTGTCGAGTGCGGCCGGCACCATGCCCGATACCACCCGCGGTTCATTCTTTCCGGTGAAGAAACAGCCCCACAGGCGTTCCCATTTGCGCTGCGGATCGCTGACGGTCTGAAGCTCAGCCAGTTTTTCGGCAAGCTTGACGGCGTTCACGCCGCTCTGCTGGCCAAGCGCTTTGGCCAGCGCCGCAATCCGGCTCCACGGCAGGCCCGGCAGCGCGGCGGCCAGCGCCGCTTCGGCGCTGCCGCCCTCTGGCAGGCCCAGATGCCGGCGCAGCAGCGGATCAATTGCTTCGCGCCTGAGCGCCGCCAGCGCCTCGCCGTGGCGGGCCAGCGCGTTCATGATCTCCGTCAGCCGCGCTTCGCCGCCATCCAGCGCCACCTCGATCACATCGGCGCGGAAGCCCGGATCATCCCCATCGGCAAGCGCATCGTTCAGCACCCGGCGGCGCAGCAGGGCACCGCCGCGATCATCCAGCGTCTGGAACCCCGGCGTGATCCCGGCCTCCACCGGAAAGCTGGCGATCAACCCTTGCGCAAAGCTGTGGATGGTCTGGATCGCCAGCCCGGCCGGCGTTTCCAGCACCCGGGCAAACAGGCTGCGCGCCTGCGCCTGTGTCGCGGCATCATCCGCCGCGCCGATCGCCGCCAGATCTGCCGCCAGCTGCGCATCGGTGCAGCCGGCCCAGCGCGCCAGCCGCGCCATCACCCGGGCCTGCATTTCTGCCGCCGCCAATTTGGTGAAGGTCAGGCACAGGATCGCATCGGGCCGCGCCCCGCCCAGCAGCAGGCGCAGCACCCGCGCGCTGAGCACCTGCGTCTTGCCGGTGCCGGCCGATGCCGCCACCCACGCATGGACATCAGGATCGGCGGCATGGTGCTGCGCCGGCAGCAGCGGCAACAGATTTTCAGCGGCAGCGCTCATCGCACCCGCTCCGGCCGGTTGATCCATTCGCCAACGCGCGCCAGATGATCATAATCGGCCCACGCCCAGTCCGGCCGCAGCTTGGGCGGGAACGGGTTTTGCGCGAGCAGATAGTGGCTGGTCATTGCCTCCGCGCGCTTCAGCGCCTTGCCAACATGGTCGGCCGCGGCGATTTCGATCCGGCCGTGCAGCGGCGCGTGAACCCTGCCCGGTTCGCTGCGCTTGCCCAGCAACTGCCAATATTCGATGTCGCCCGCCGTTCCGCCGGGCAGCGGCCGTCCATCCTCGCGCAATACGCCCGCCACTGCCAGCGCCAGCCCCAGCGCCAGTTGATTGGCCTCCAGACTGTGCACGCGGCCCTTGGCCGGGACGCCGCCGGTCTTGTAGTCGGCAACCAGCAGGCGGCCATCGTCATGCCGGTCCAGCCGGTCAACCCGCCCGCGCATGACGATACCATTGTGCAGGCGCATCTCACCATCGGCCTCTGCCGCAAAGGATCGCCAGCCGGCCTGTTCGCGGGCCAATATGGTTTCGCCGGCCCAGCGCAGCGCCAGCTTCATGCGCGGTACCCAGGTGGCGGCCAGCAACGGGAAATGCCGGGCCTCTGCGTCCAGCAGTTGCGCGGCGATCTGGTCCAGTTGTTCCAACGTGCCGTGGCCGGCGCGCACCCAGCGCTCCAGCACGTCATGCGCCAGGTTGCCGCGCATCGCCGGCGTGGGATCCTGATCCAGCGGATCCATCGGGTTCAGCTTCAGGATCCGCCTGGCATGATAGGCAAAGGGATCGGCAATCAGCGTGTCCAG
>DAITMD010000079.1:0-8881 GCA_036835345.1 Sandarakinorhabdus sp.
TGCCGCCGGGGCAGGGCTTTTCCATCTATTCGCTGGCCGCCGTGCTGCCGCTGCTAGCCGCCAAACAGCGCGTGACCGACCCGAACGACTGGATGGGCAGCGACGCCGAAATCGCCTGCCCCGATCCCAACTGTCCATCGCGGCTGCGCATCACCCGGCTGGGCAAGCGCCGCTTCCGCCGCAGTGACACCACGGCAACCCCAAAACCATGATCGAACGCACCACCCTGGCCCCCGACCACGAGATTTCCCGCCTGATCCGCGGCGGCTGGCAACTGGCCGGCGATCATGGCCCGGTGGATGTCGCCAGCCTGAACGATGGCTTCCTGGCCTTTTACGATGCCGGCATCACCACGCTGGACTGTGCCGACATCTATTCCGGGGTGGAGGCGATGATCGGCGATTTCCGCCGCCATCTGGCAGGCGCGCGCGGCAGCGAGGCGCTGGCCCGGCTGAAAATCCACACCAAGTTCGTGCCCGATCTGGCGCTGCTGCCCACCATCACCCGCACCGATGTGGAAGCGATTATCGATCGTTCACTGGCCCGGCTGGGGATGGAGCGGCTTGATCTGGTGCAGTTCCATTGGTGGGATTATGCCCAGCCGCGCGCCGTGGAGACGGCGCTGCACCTGAAATCGCTGCAACAGGCCGGCAAGATTGCCCACATCGCCGGCACCAATTTCGATGCCGCCCACCTGCACGCGTTCGCGGCCGCCGGCGTGCCGTTCACCAGCATCCAGGTGCAATATTCCCTGCTCGATCGCCGCCCTGCCGGCAATTTCACCGCGGCAGCCGCCGCGCATGGCACGCAGCTGATCTGTTATGGCGCGCTGGCCGGCGGTTTCCTGTCGCAGCGCTGGCTGGGTCAGAGTGATCCTGCCGGCAGCCTGACCAATCGCAGCCTGATCAAATATCGCCTGATCATCGATGAATGTGGCGGCTGGGATGGGTTTCAGGCGCTGCTGGCGGTTCTGGATCACGTCGCGCGCCGGCAGGGCGTGCCGCTGTCGGCAGTTGCGGCGCGCTGGGTGCTGGATCAGCCGGGGGTGGCCGCCGTCATCATCGGCGCGCGCCATGCCGGCCACCTGCAAGACACACTGGCCATCGCCGCTGCCGCGCTCTCCCCGGCCGATCACGCGGCCATCGCCGCCGTGCTCCCGCCCGGCCCCGAGGGCGATGTCTATGCTCTGGAACGGGATCGCAGCGGCCGCCATGGCCGCATCATGAAATATGATCTGAATCGGAACTGAGGCTTTTGCCGCACCGAATCGGCGGCAAATTGCGACAAAACGGCCCTGGACCGCGTCCTGTGCCCGACAAGTGTTGCATTTGGGCGACAATGGCAGCGGAAGCTTGCACCTTCGCGGGCGTTTCCCTTGCAGCGCCGTTGGCCCTGATGCATCACCCATCCCAAGCCGGGATGGAGCTTTGTCCATCTTTCGTGCGGCCTGCCTATTTGGGGTTCAGGTTGCCGGCGACAGTCGATGAACCTTCCTAAGGGGGATGACGTGATCAAGAAGACTCTTCTCGAACAGGCCGGCCTTGCCAGCCTTGCAATCGGCATGGCGTTTGCCGCCACGCCGGCTTTCGCCCAGGCCGCTCCGGCCACTGCCGCTGCCGCTGATGCAGCCGAAGAAACCATCGTTGTCACCGGCTCGCGCATCGCGCGCCGTGACCTTGAAACGGCTGCCCCGCTGGCGCTGGTTTCGGGCGAGGAGTTTCGTGATTTCGGCGCGGTGAACGTGGAGCAGGTGATCAACGCCCTGCCGCAGGTCGTGCCGGGCACCACCGCCTTTTCGAACAACCCGGGTGGCGGCGTTGCCACGCTGGACCTGCGCGGCCTCGGCGCGGTCCGCACCCAGGTGCTGGTCAACGGCCGTCGCTGGATGTTCTACAGCACCAACCAGGTCGTCGATCTCAACACCATTCCGCAGTTCCTGATCGAAGGCGTGGAAACCATCACGGGCGGCGCTGCCGCCGTTTATGGTTCCGATGCCGTCGCCGGCGTCGTGAACTTCAAGCTGAAGAACCTCGAAGGTTTCCAGGCCAACATCACCCAGTCGCTCACCGAGCGCGGTGACGGCAACCGTCTGGACTTGAACGTCGCCTTCGGCGGCAGCTTTGCCGATGGCCGCGGTCACGCCACCGTTTACGGCAGCTACTACAACCGCAAGCCGATCTTTGCCGGTCAGCGTCAGTTCTCCAACCAGGCCCTGACCGACAACTCCACCCGCACCGGCTTCCAGCCCGGCGGCTCGTCGCTGATCCCGCAGGGCCGTCTTCAGGTTCCGGGCACGTCTGTGCTGTTCGATCCGGCGCAGGGCCCGCTGCCGACCGGCGTCAACTGCCCGGCGACCGCGCCGGCCGCCAATCCGGCCGGCTGCACCGTGCTTGATCGCGGTGTTGGCTCGTTCGCCTCCGGCTTTGGCGGCATCTTCCTGACGCCCGGCGGTGATGCCACCACCTATCGCAACCCGGCTGACTCCTACAACTACGCGCCGGTCAACTATTTGATGGTGCCGCAGGAACGCTACCTGCTGGGCGGCTATGCCGATTATGAAATCACCCCCGGCATCACCGCCTACACGGAAGTGTCGTTCGTGCAGAACCGCGTCCGTGCGCAGCTGGCGCCGACCCCGGTCGGCATCACCGTGCCGATCCGCATCAGCGCCATCTCGCCGTTCCTGTCGGCCGGCGATGTGGCCCGTCTGGAACAGATCGACGCCAACGAAACCAACATCAATGTGCAGCGCGCTGCCATCGATGCCGCCAACGGCTGCGCCATCGGTGCCGCCACCGGCGCGGCCTGCACCGGCCTCAACCTGGCCGGCAATCCGGTTTCGGCATTGGGTCCGTTGTTTGCCGGTGCTTCGGCCAGCGCCAACGGCGCCGGCATCATCCAGTCCACGCTGGCATGGCGTATGCCGGGCACCCGCCCGCGCATCAACGACGATGAACGGACCAGCTTCCGCGTCCTTGTCGGTGCCCGCGGTGATCTGGGCAGCGGCTGGAACTACGACGCTTACTATTCGTTTGCGCGTACCCGCAACTCCAACATCCAGACCGGCAACGTGTCGCGCGCTGCTATCGAAGGTGCGCTGCTCGGTACCCGCACGGCGGTCAACTTCTTCGGCGAAGGCGCTGCCACCGAAGCACAGCTGAATGCCATCTCCATCTCGGCGCAGAACACCACCATTTCCACGCTGGAAGTGGCGCAGGCCACCGTTGGCGGTCCGCTGTTCGATTTCGGCATGGGCGGCGGTGACGTTGCGGTGAACGGCGGTGTCGAATATCGCCGGGTGACCTCGCAGTTCATCCCCGATACCGCGCTGTCCTCGGGCGACGTGATCGGCTTCAACGCCACCAACCCGACTCAGGGCGGCTATGACGCCAAGGAAGTGTTCGGTGAAATCTTCATCCCGATCGCTGCCGGCCGGCCGTTCTTCGAACGTCTGGAATTCGATGCCGCCGGTCGTTATTCGGACTACAGCCTGCCGACCGTCGGCGGTCAGTGGACCTATGCCATCGGCGGCCGCTGGGCTCCGATCAAGGACATCACCTTCCGCGGTCAGTACAGCCGCGCGATCCGTGCGCCGAACGTCGGCGAACTGTTCGGTGGTGGCGGCATCAGCTTCCCGCGCGCCAACGATCCGTGCGCCACGCCGGCGGCGCTGTCGCCCGGCGGACTGCGTGACACCTGCATCGCCACCGGCGCTCCGGCGTCGGCCTTGGGTGGCCCGATCCCCGGCCCGCTGCAGCCGAACGAGCAGATCCAGTCGCGTACGGGTGGCAACCCGAACCTGAACGCCGAAGTGGCCACCACCTGGACTGCCGGTGTGGTGCTGCGTCCGACGTTCATTCCGCGCCTGTCGGTGACGGTTGACTACTGGAACATCGAAATCGGCAACGCCATCGCCACCGCTGGTGGCGGCGCCGCCAACATTCTCGATCTGTGCTATCGCACGTTCCAGGATCCCAACAACGGCTTCTGCCAGCTGATCACCCGCAACTCCGCCACTGGCGCCATCGACGGTTCGTTCAACCCGAACGGTGATCAGGCGGTGATCTTTGCCGGTGCGGCCAACCTGTCGTCGCTCGAAACCCGCGGTTGGGACATCGGCGTGGACTACAGCGTGCCGCTTGGTTTCGGCCTGTTCAGCCCGGAATCGAAGCTCAACCTGAACTTCCTGGGCACGATCTACGAACGCAATACCTTCACCCCGGTGAACGGTGTTGACAACGTGATCGAATGCGCCGGCCGCTTTGGGCTGAACTGCATCCCGCAGGCGAAGTTCCAGGGCGTCGGCCGACTGACCTGGATCGACGGTGGTCTTTCCACCAACCTGCGCTGGCGCTATACCGGCCCGGTCACCGACGATGCCGTGGCCGTGCGCACCGTGGAACGGATCGGCTCCTACAGCCTGTTCGATCTGTCGTTCGCATTCGACATCACCGACAACGTCGGCATCACTGCCGGTGTGAACAACCTGTTCGACAAGCGTCCGCCGATCCTCGGCTCCAACCAGCAACAGTCCAACACCTTCCCGGGTGTCTACGATGTCCTGGGCCGCGACTATTTCGTCTCGGTGGGCTTCCGCTTCTAAGTCGGTCGTTCAGACACGAGGCAAGGGCGGCAGGGCAACCTGTCGCCCTTTCCTTTTGCGCCAACCCTCTGAATTCAGGCGCGAATGATCCACGCCACCGGCAGGCCATCGGCCGCCAGCACACTCGCCTCGGCCCGCAGCGGCGCCAGCCATTGCAGCCGCTGGGCCACCGCATCAGCATCCAGCGCCGCCGCCTGCATTGCCGTCAGCCGCGCCATCTCGGCCTCGGCCTCCACCCGGATGGCAGCCACGGCATCGCGCCGCCCGGCCCGCGCCCAATGCACCAGCGCGGCCGGCAGTTCTTGCACCACCGATTGGCCGGCATGCGCGGCCATTGCTGCCCGCACCGCTGCTGCCAGCGCCGGATCCTCGCCGCGCCCGGCCGCCAGCCCATCACTCAGCGCAAAAAGCCCGGCATCGGCCATCGCCCGCATCGCCGCCAGCCTGCGGCCATTGTGCAGCACCGCCCCGCTGTCCCGGTGATGGCACAGCAGCAGCAATCGGCCGCCGGGAGCCAATACGCGCACCGCCTCGGCCCATGCCGCCGCGCCGCAATATTCCAGCCCGAACTGGCTGACCACGGCATCAAAGCCGCCATCGCCAAACGGCAGGGCGTGGGCATCAATGCCGCCGCGCACCCCCAGCGCCGCCGCCGCCGGGCCGACATCGGCATAATCAATGCCGGTGCCGATCACGCCCGTGCGTTGCAGCAGCAGTTTCAGCACCGCGCCGCCACCGGCGGCCACGTCCAGAACACGCGCGGCACCCGGCAGCTCCCCCGCCAGGGCGCGCCACACCCCGATCAGGGCATTTTGCACCGCTGGCGGCGCGCCGGGCAGGCAGGCGCCGCTGGTCTCCCGCGCCCAGTAACGGCTCCATTCCTCGCTCATGTCAGCACCACATCGAACGCCACCGTCATCCGTTCCCCGGCCGGAAAGGGCCGCGTGCCGTGAAACAGCGTGGACGGGAACAGCGCCAACCGGCCCGGCTGCGGCCGGACCAGGTGCAAAGGCCCCAGATTCAACGCCAGTTCCGCCGGCGGCCCGCCCACCTCCAGCCAGCCCGGCTGCTCCGGCCCGTCAATGCCATCGGGCAGCGCAATATAGCAGGCCGATGACAGTCGCCCGGCCGGGTGGATATGCGCCACATGAAAGCCGCCGCCGGTCAGCCGCACCGACCAACTGCCTGAAAAGCGTGGAGACTTGCCGCGATCCCTGAGCAGGGGATGGCTGACATCCGCCGCCGGCAGTGCCGCCACGTGGCGCTCCACCGCCGCCATGATGGCCTCGCCCAGCAGGCCAATTTCCGGCTCCGGCCGCCCGAACAGCCGGCCCCGGGTTTGCGTGCCGCCGCGCAGGGACTGCCCAATGGGGTGGGCGCGGGCACGGTGCAGGCCGCGCAGAACCTCGGCCAGCAGCACCCAATCGCCCGCATATTCAATCTCTTGCGTCGCCACCAAGCCCGGCTGCCCCGACAGCCATTGGTGCCGCGCATCGCCCAGCAGCCGCCACGCAATGTCCAGATGCGCCCACAGGTTAACCGCCGCCAGATCGGCGCGCGCCAACGGCTCCAGCAGAACCGCCGCCGCCGCCGGATCGCCCGTCCGCAGCGCCAGTCGCGCCCGTGTCAGCGCCGCCGCCGGCGCCGCCCCAACCCGGCCCAGCGCCGCCTCAGCGCGCCCCACATCGCCAATATTCGTGGCCAGCATGGCTTCGTACAGGTCACTGGTCTCACTGCGGCCGTGCCGCGCCACCACCTGGTCCAGCGCCGCCAGCGCCGCCGCCCAGCGATCGGCGGCAAACAGGCAGGCGACATGCGCCAGCGCCAGCGGCTGATCCTGCGGCCGCTGCGCCACGGCGATGCGATAGGCCGCATCAAACGCCTCGCCCGCCCCGGCTTCTGCCCGCATCCGGGCCAGCGCATCCTGCCCATCCCGCCAGTCCGGCCGCGCGGCAACCGCCTGTTCCAGCAGCGCAATCGCGCCATCCTCCCCGGCGGCCTCCAGCGCTTCGGCCAGGCCAAGCTGCACCTCGCCATCGCCCGGCGCCTGCGCCAGCACCGCCCGGTACAGGCGGATGGCCAGCGCCTCTTCACCACGCAGGGCTGCGGCGCGCGCCCGGCCGTGCAGAGCCTTCAGGTGGCCTGGCTCGCGCGCCAGAACCGCATCGAAATCTGCTGCCGCCGCATCTGGCTGCCCGGCGTTCAGGTGAATGGCGCCGCTGGTCTGCCGCACTGCCGGATCATCGGGCAACACCGCCAGCAACGCATCCGCATCCGCCCGCGCTTCGGCGTGGCGGGCCAGCGTGTTCAGCAATATGGCGCGGTTCAGCCGGGCCTGATGCAGCGCCGGCGCCGCTCGCAGCGCCGCGCCATAATGGTGCAGGGCACGGTCGCTATCCCCCTGACCTTTCAGGAAATTGGCATAATTGTTGTGTATCTGGCCATCGCCGGGCGCCGCCTTGAGCGCCCGCGCAAAGGCATCGCGGGCAGCGGCCACATTGCCGGCCGCTGCCTCGTTCAGCGCCGTCAGGTGCAGCACCGCCGGGTGCGGCCCAGCCAGTTTCAGCACCTGATTGAGATCGGCGCGCGCGCTGGCGTGCTGACCGGCGGCAAAGGCACGTTCGGCGCGGGCGAACAGGGCATTGAGGGCCATGCCCAGAGCCTTGGCCGGCTGGCCTTTGCCTGTCCAGCCGGTAGAAGGGGCGCATGCCAATCGATCTGCCGCCCGATCCGCGCCCCGCCATGGTGACGGCGCATGTGCTGGGCGAAGATCGCCTGCGGCAGCGCGGCGCCGTGCTGGCCACCGAGGCGCTGGCCGATCTCACGCTGTTCACCCCCGCCGGGCGCGGGGCGGTGCTGTCCGGACTGCCCGGCACGCTGGTGCTGCTGGATGGGCTGCGTCTCGCGCCGGCGGCGGACGGGCGGGTGGATCTGTCGCTGCTGCCGCTGGCGTGGCTGAACGGGGCCGAACTGAACGCCGGGCCGGCGGGCATGGCGCACGGCGCGGGCAGCATTGCCGGCGTGCTGAACCTCTCGCTCGCGCCGGCGGGCAGCAGCAGCCAGGCGTGGGCGCTGGCCGGCGTGCAGGCGGGGCGCGGCATCGGCGGGCTTGATCTGCGGGTCGGCGATGACTTCGGCTGGCTGTCGGCCGGCTACACGCAGGGCGGCGCGTTGGCGGTGCCAGCCGGGCTGGCTGCCACGCGGGCGGCGCGCTGGCATCTGGGCGGGCGCTTTGCGCAGGATATCGGCACGGCCACGCTGTCGGGCCGCGTCCTGCTGGCCAGCCGGCGCGATGGCGAGGACCAGGCAGATTTTCACGATCTTGCCGTGCAATTGCGCGGCGGCAGCGTCTGGCGCTGGCGGGTGGCGCTGGGCAGCGGCGGCCATCAGCAGGCAGATACAGGCAGCCGGCAAATCTATGTTGCCGCCGATATCCGCCACGATACGGGCCTCACCCTGCCGGGCGCGGTCGATCCGGTGAGCCTTGTGGTCGGCGGTGAAGCGCGGCGGCTCAGGCTGGGCGCCGCCACGGTGCAGGCGCGCGATCTGTTTGCCGAGGCCTATGTGCCACTGCTGCAGGACCGGCCAGCGGCAGAAAATCTGGGCGTGGAACTGGGCTGGCGGCAGGCGTGGATCGGCGGGCGCAGCGAACCCTTGTGGAAAGCCCGCGCCCGCTGGGAATTCTTCCCTGGCCTCGCCCTGCGCGGGCAGATGGCGCGCGGCATCGATGATCTGGGCTTGGTCAGCGGCATCGGCCGCAGCATCGGGCTGTTCGCGGCGCCGGCCTTTGTGCCGGGCTTTACGCTGGCGCTGGATTGGCGGCGGCAAAGCGCTGGTCCGGCGCGGGTGCGGGCGGTGGATGTTTCGGCCTATTGGCGCGGGCGCATTGGCGGCGATGCGCAGCTGATCCTGGAAGCGCAGGCCAGCCATCATGGGCAGGCGGATTTTACGCCGCTGCCGGTGGCGCGGTTCCAGTCCCTGCTGCGCGCCCGCGTGGAGCAGGGCGACTGGTCGGTGCTGGCCGGCTGGCGGCACCGCACCGCGCTGGCCGGGGAGCCGGCGCGCGGCTGGATTGATCTGGGCCTCGAGCGCGCGCTGACCGACCGGGTTCGCCTGATCGCCAGCCTCGGCAATGTGGCCGATGCCGGCCGCGCCGCCGCGCCCGTTGGCCGGCAGGTGCTGCTGCAGCTCGTCGCCGGATTTTAGGCCGGCACCAGCGCCAGCCTGCCGTCGCCTTCGTCCACGTTCACAACGCTGCCGTCGGGCACGCTGCCGGCC